>NZ_JAAVXA010000005.1:0-266040 GCF_012241585.1 Pantoea sp. LS15 | reverse complement strand
AAGCTCTTTTCGTCCCCCATTGGGACCCCCTTTTGATTTCTTGTTTCTCTCTTGCAGTTGCCAGACCGCAAGTTGTTTTAACAAATCAAAAGGGGTTTTTATAACTGGCTTAAAGCTGAAAGCTTTCTGGAACCCCCAGCCTAGCTGGGGGTTTTCTGTGCACAAAAAAAAGCGGCGCCAATGCGCCGCTCCCGGTCAGAAGACGCTTCAGGAAGCGTCCGCCGTGGTATCCGGCAATGACTCTGGCGGCTGAGGGGCAAAGCCACGCAACCCAACAACGTGAACGTGTTCGCTGTTCTGGAACACCTTACGCACCAGCTTATAAGTGGTCCCTTTTTCAGGACTGATGTTTTCTGGTGCCGCAATGATGAGCTGCATATCAAGACGCTCGCAAAGCTCAAACAGCGTAGCAATAGAGCGGGCATCAAGACGCGCCGCTTCATCCAGGAACAGCAGTCGACATGGGGAGATGTCTTTGCCACGCAGGCGGCGTGCTTCATCTTCCCAGCTCTGTACCACCATCACCAGAATTGACATCCCGGTACCGATCGCTTCACCCGTAGAGAGCGCCCCCGATTCCGCACGCAGCCAGCCGTCGGAACCACGGTTAACCTCAACTTCCATTTCCAGGTAGTTACGGTAATCCAGCAACTCTTCACCGATGGTTTGCGGTGTGCGTTGCCCCATATCAATCTGCGGGTTCAGGCGCTGATACAACTTCGCCAGTGCTTCAGAGAAGGTCAGACGGTTGCTGTTGAACAGATCCTGATGCTGTTCGTGCTGCTCTGAGAGCACTTCCAGCAGCGTCGCATGGGCTTCTCGCACATTGACGTTAAGACGCACACTGTTCACCTGGCCAAACGATACGCTCTGCAGACCCTGGTTCAACTGACGAATACGGTTCTGCTCGCGCTGAATGGTTTTACGGATGATGTTCGCCACGCTGCGAGAGCTGATAGCCAGTTTCTGCTCACGAGAGGTCAACTCTTCCGTCAGACGACCCAGCTCAATTTCCATCTGTTCGATAGCTTCGACCGGATCATCGGTACGAATGATATCCTGACGAATACGCTCACGCAGATGCTGATAAACCGCCACGAAGAACTGAATTTTACGCTCTGGACGTTTCGGATCTTCCGACATACGCAGTACATCACGCAGGTGCTCGTTATCCGCCACCGCCAGACGCAACGCACCCAACGCCTTATCCGACATCGATCGCAGTTCATCGGCAGAGAGGTACGCCAGTTCACGACGGTGCAGACGACGTTCAACGTTATTGTCTTTCACCATCCGCATTACTGCGCACCAGCCCGCCTTCGCGGTCACGACCTGCTCGCGCATTTCATGGTAGTCGCGCTCCAGTTTACGCAGGCGACGCGTCAGGTTATCCATTTCTGCTTCGCAGAAGGTCAGCGCTTTTTCCAGTTGATTGCGGCGTACACGGTTATTACTGAGCTGAGAATGCAGTTCGTCACGGCGAATACGCGCCCGTTCTTCTGCCCCGCTGTCGGCACGAACGCCGATGTCCTGAAGCTCTTTCTGCAGGTCGTTTAACAGCTCTTTCTTGGTGTCGAAGGAGCTTTTCAGCGAGGCCAGCACCTGGTTGTACTGGTTCAGCTGTGCCGAGTGGCTACGCATCGCTTCGCGAGCGCGCGTACGTTCCGCTTCAGCCTGCTCAAGGCGCTGACGCAGCTTTTCATTCAGGTCGCTGTTTCCGCTCAGCATCTCAGCCGAATCGGAATAGCCGAAATGCGCACGACGCTGCACGACTTCCGTCAGGGCAAATGCCTGCTGACGCGCTTCGCGCTGCACCTGTTGCGACCAGGCGTAGTCTTCTTTTAACTGCTCAAACTGTTCCGGGTCGCTCTGCAGAACAGAGACAACCGACTCCAGCTTCGCCAGTTGATTACCATGTTGCTGAATGAAACGCGCGGCTTCCTGGGCTTCATCCAGACGTTCCTGGATCTCATCCACACGATCGGCCAGGGTTTCATCCGCCAGTAGATTCAGGCGCGGCAGAATGCGGTTAAGAGCAGCAACACCCTCTTTGGCTTGTTCGAACTGAACACGGCTCTGCTGATTGTCATTTTCATGACTGGCAATGGCTCGTTCCAGTTCACCACGACGGGTATTGAGCTTACGGATTTCCGCTTCCGGGTCAGCATCAAACGCCACGCCCAGGTGGCTGCCGATAAAGCGGCTAAATGCCTGGTGCAGACGCTGGGTTTTCTGCACGTCAAACGACAATGTCGCAAAACGTTCAGACAACGTTTCTCGCTCGGCGTGCAAACTTTCAATGCGGCTTTCACGGGCAGCGCGGCCAAACAGTGGCAGCTCAGGGAAGCGGGAATAACGCCACTGACGATCAGCGATTTTCACCACGACCGCTTTTTCCAGCTCGTCGACACTGAAGACGCTGTCATCGAATGACTGCGGATCCCCTTCGATCAAATAGAGATCTTCCGGGCAATCTTCCAGACCCGCAAGCTGCTCGGAAACCAGCGACAAATCCGGCACCACAATCGCGTTACGCGACGGGCCATAAAGGGCTGAGAAGTACGGGGCATCGTCCAGACCGACATCGTCATAAATCTCGGACAACAGCACGCCACCGAAACGTTCAGCCAGCGTATTCAAACGCGGATCTTCCGCACCACCCGGCTGGCTTAAGCGTTCAATCTCTTCATCAACGTCACGTTTACGCGCGCCCACTTCATCACGCTCAACAATGGCCTCGCGCTCGCGCTCCAGCAGTTGCTGCAGGTATTCAGTCACTTCCTGGCTGGACGTAAACTCTTCGCCGCACTGCTCGCTGAGCTGGTTCAGGCTACTTTGCGCCGCCAGCCAGACGGGGGCACGCTGCAACAGAGTTTGAGAACGAGACTGAAGCTGTTCCATCTCCTGACGCAGGGTCATACGCTGTTCACTGGCGCTGGAGACGGTGTCGGAGAGTGCGGCGATACGCGCTTCCAGCTCCTGATGCAGAGCCTCAAGATCGTCGATATCGTAATTTTTACCCTGGCGCTTGCAGAACTCTGCCAGCAAACGCTCCGCTTCCTGTTGCTCGCGCAGACGCTGTTCCAGCTCGTTCAGGCGCATACGCAGTGGCTGCACCTGCTCGGCCAGATGACGTTGGTTCACGCCATCTCGCAACAATTCACGTGCGATATCCCATGCTTCATTGCGCGCCAGCGGGCCGTTGATTGCCACAACCAGTTGATACGCCTGCTCAAACTGACTGTGTGCCGTTTGCGCGACGCTCATTTTCTGATCGAGAGAGAGCAGCTTCTCGGTCGCTTCCTGCTCTTTAGCCTGGAAGGTATCCAGCCACTCATCAGCACTTTCTGGTGTCAGATCAGGCAGATGACACAGCTCTTTTGCACGCTGTAACGCCTGCAATGCCTGTGTGTACTGAATTGCACGCGTCTGCTGCACATCCAGCGCCTGCTGGTAATCAGCAAGCTGGCTTTTCAGCTCATCCACTTCCAGTTCGGCGGCTTCAGCGCGGGCTTCGTTCTCTTCCTGCATGTCGGCGGCTTCAGCCACCACTTCATTCTGTTCTTCGAGACGAATTTGCAGCTCATCGAGGTCCGCTTCGTAGCGTTCGATTTTCTCCTGCTGGCGCAGTGCGGTCTGCACCAGATTCAGGTGATCGCTGGCAGCCTGGTAATCCGCTTCCAGATCGCCCTCAGCACCGGTGTGTTCGCCCAGTTCGCGTGCCATTTCGACGTGCTTGTACTGCTCGGCCACCAGCTGTTTACGGGAGGTAAACAGCTCGCGACGGTACTCTAATGCCTGATCGAGATGCACGCGGCGCTCGTTGGCGTGACGCATATAGTCCGCCGCCACGTAGTTAGTGGCCTCGCTGATCAGGTGTTTAAACAGGTCACGGTCAGACTGGGTAACGCGAATCGCTTCCAGCGTCATGCGGTTTTCACGCAGCGCGGCTTCCATATCCTGGAAGGCCTTACGCACGCCGCTGTTTTCCGGCAGCAGGTAGTCGCGCAGGGAGCGGGTAATGGCGCTGGAGATACCGCCGTACAGCGACGCTTCGATCAGACGGTAGTATTTGCTACGGTCTGATGCCGTGCGCAAACGACGCGCCACCACGCCCAGATCGAACATCAGCGAGTGGTAGTCGGTAATAGAGTTGAACTGCTTGAACTGCACGCCTTCGATGGCTTCGAGCTTGTCTTTCAGCTCCTGCAGCGTCAGCACGCGCGCCTGGCGCTCGTTCAGGGTTTCCGTTAGCAGCGCCGTCGGCTGCATAGATGTTGGCAACCCCTGGATCGCAAATGGTTTGATATCCACTTTACGGTCGCGACCAGCGACCTGCTGCAGGCGCACGCCCACCACCACACGCTGATGGCGGGAGTTTATGACGTCCAGCACCGAATAGCAGACGCCAGCTTTCAGCTTACCGTGCAAACCTTTATCACGGGAGCCGCTTGTTGCCCCCGCTTCGGTGGTGTTACGGAAGTGAAGCAGCGTCAGATCGGGAATCAGCGCCGTAACAAACGCCGCCATGGTGGTGGATTTACCCGCACCGTTACCGCCGGAGAGCGTCGTGACCAACTCATCCAGATCGAACGTTCGGGCGAAGAAGCCGTTCCAGTTAATCAGCGTTAGTGAGCGAAATTTACCGCGTTCAATCATTACTCTTCCTCCCCGCTATCCGGCAGATTCTCTTCATGCTCATCATTGAGCTGCAAATGGTTTTCCACCGGCATCGCTTCACCATCGCGGATCATGCGAAGCTGCGCCTCACGCGCGTCATCGCCCGTACGCACATCGGCGCCGAAGCGGAAGACAGATTCCGTAATGCGGAATTTGCTGCTGTCGTGGCCCATAAACCAGACCATACCCAGACGACGCAGACGGTTCAGGGAAGAACGAACTTTTTCCTGTAATTTCTGACGATCGAGATCCGAACCCGTGGAGCGGTTGTTCACCAGCTTAAGCAGCTTGCTCTCATCTGCCAGCGTCAACAGCTCGTCGTAAAGTTCCTGCTGGGTGAAGATCCCTTCATTCGCCAGACGTTCCGGGCTGAGATAGAGATAGCAAAGAATTTTGCCGACCATCATATCCAGCTCGGAGAGCACGGAGCGCGGAATCAACGTCGTGGAGCGTGGACGCAGGTAGAAAAACCCTTCCGGTGCGCGGATAAGCTCCACGTTATAGCGTGCATAAAACTCTTCCAGGTACTCCTGGAAGTCCATCAAAAAGGCGTGATTATCCAGCTCGTCTAAGCCAATGTGACGACCGGCACGCAGCTGGCTGTCCAGCGCCGGAAATAACGGATTCGCCAGCGCCTGTGCCAGCTTAACTGGCATCACTTGTTCAATATTTGTCAATGACATGCGCCTGTACCTTGGCTCCGTAATCGTTAATTGGCTGCCACTTCGGCGGCAGTCCGGTGAAATCTGCTTGTGCAACACCCAGGCGCACCGCCTGGTCTACCACAATGCGGGCAACATCGAAGTGGCGTGCACGAGGATATTGCGCCAGATAGTCGCGCACCACGAGACCAAGATCCAGCGGCACTTGTCTGGTTTTGTAGACAGCGAGCTGTTCTTCGATCATGGCCGCAAGTTGCTCACGAATTTCGTTGAATTCTTCGTATTCCAGATCCGGTGGCAGTTCACCGGTAACCTCTTCATCACGCAGCGCCATCTCTTCGTCGCGCATATCCAGCAGACGATCGGCATTGGCGTAGGTCAGCGCCCACGGCGCATCGAAATAGGTCTGCACAGACTGACGCAGACGCTGGGCAAAGACGCGGTTTTTATCCATATCAATCGCGGTACGGATAAATTTATGCACATGGCGGTCGTAGCCGATCCACAGGTCGATCGACTGCTGTCCCCAGCTAATAATGCGATCGAGTTTACTCTGCAAATCAAAGACCAGACGGTCGACAAAATGCAGATCGTCATGTGCCATGGTCGCATCCTGAATGCGTAGCAGGTTGGCCTGGAGCTTGTCCCCTGCGGCTTCCAGCGTATCCTGCAGCTCACGCAGCGTGCCGGAAGTTTCCGACAGCAACAGTTCGCAGCTGGAGATGGCCGCGCGCCAGTCTTTATTCAGCAGTTGCGCGATATCGTCCTTCACCTGCTGCTGCTGTTCGTCCATCAGACGCTGAGTCAGATCGATACTGTCGAAAATCTCCGCTACCGAGTATTTCAGCGGTGCGTAAACATTGCGGTGCCAGTGGAATTCGTCACCGTTTTCATCCGCAGCATCGGCAGCACGTTTAAGTTCACCCGCAACAATCGAGAGCTGCATGGAAAGACGCAGCGTGGAAAATTCACGCTGGCGAATGTAGTAATCGGTGATGCCGATGCCCAGTGGCGTCAGGCGATAGATGGCGTTTCCTTCCGCCTGCTCGCTGGTAAAGCGGTTCAGCAGACGTTGACGCACCATATCGTTGATTGCGTTGTTGGCACGCACGCTAATGGTTTCGCTGGTTTGCTCAAACGCATCACTTACATGGCGGAACGCGTCCACCAGTTCACCCTCGCTCATTTCACCATCCAGCCGTTCGCCGTTCAGCGTGGCAACCGCCAGCAGGAAAGAGAGTCTGTCTACCGGCAGCGAGATGGAGAAATCGTTTTTCCTGGCCCAGGCAACCAGTTCGGGGACTGTCTGGGAAAATTCACTCATAGGTTATCCTTGCATCTGCGGCTTGTGCGCGGTGACGTGAATATAGCGGCCAAGGCTGATAAAAGGCTCCTGACGGCAATACCGCGTTTCTAATTCTGTTAAGGTGTCAAAACAGTCACGCTGTTTGTGTTTTTCACGCAGATAATCATGAAACACCCTGACGCCCGTCTTCCCAACGATCTGCCAGCCAATCTCTTCCAGCCAGCCGTACACCTGCTGTGGATCACGCGGATAGTCCGGGGAAAGCGTGCGCTTTTTCTTTTTTGGCATCCCGACCTGAACATAGTCGAAGTTACCTGCAACCATGTTGTGCATCAGGAAGCCGTTAGCATTGTAGAACATCAGCGACAGTGTGCCGCCCGGGCGTAACATCGACCACAGTGTTTGTAACACGCTTTGCGGATCGGCAACCCACTCCAGCACCGCATGAAACAATATCAGATCAACCTGGGTTTCCAAATGCTGTGAGATATCCTGAGCGGCGCATTGTATAAAATGCATGTTGTCGCTCACACCTTTCTCTTCTGCTGCACGCGTCGCACGGGCGACCATTTCAGCAGAAAGATCGCAAAGCGTGACGTGATGACCGCGCTCGGCCATTTTTATCGCCGTCTGCCCTTCACCGCCTCCGGCGTCCAGTACACGCAACGTTTGACCGCCAAAGGTGGCAAGAATGTTGTCCAGATCCTGCCAGAGGATCGTCTGACGTAGCTGCCCTTTCGTGGTGCCATAAATGTTGCGCGAAAACTTTTCCGCGATGTCATCAAAATTGCGATCCCGCATTGGGAGAGTTCCACTCGCTAACTGCAAAACCGCTATTTTGTCACACCCGCGCGGAGAATGAACCTCTCTGGTGTAATATCACGGGTAATCACCTGCTATATGGTCAAAAAAGGAACCAAAAAGGATGCTTTTTACCCTTAAGAAATACATTGGAGGGATGATGCTTCCCCTTCCTCTGTTGCTCATCATCATCGCGCTGGGGCTGGCGCTGGTCTGGTTCAGTCGCTTTCAGAGAAGCGGCAAAACGCTTATCACGCTAGGCTGGTTTGTGTTGCTGCTGTTGAGCCTGCAACCAGTCGCGGATGGCCTGTTACGCCCTATCGAAAATAAGTACCCGACATGGCAGGGAAATCAGAAAGTGGCGTACATCGTGGTACTGGGAGGCGGATATACCTGGGATCCAGACTGGGCCCCAAGTTCTAACCTGATCAACAATAGCTTGCCACGGTTAAACGAAGGTATTCGCCTGTGGCTTGCGAACCCGGGATCAAAAATGATCTTCACCGGTGCTGCAGCAAAAACCAATCCGATCAGTACGGCTGAAGCAGGGGCCAGAGTCGCAGAATCACTCGGTGTACCACGATCCGCTATCATCACCCTGGACAGCCCAAAAGATACCGAAGAAGAGGCGGCAGCAGTGAAGCAGGCGATTGGCGATGTCCCGTTCTTACTGGTGACCTCCGCCTCACACCTGCCACGAGCGATGATTTTCTTTGAAAAACAAGGTCTGCACCCGCTTCCCGCACCAGCAAACCAGATGGCCATCGATGCCCCGCTCAACCCATGGGAACGGGCAATCCCGTCCCCGGCGTGGCTGATGCATAGCGATCGCGTCGGTTATGAGACGCTTGGACGCCTCTGGCAGTGGCTGAAAGGTTCCTCAGGCGAGCCAGGGCAAGAGTGATTTTGTCGCCAGATCGAAGTTTGCGCGATTGAAACGCCCGGTATTGACCAGTTGCGCGACTTCGTCCCAGAGCAGATAAAGCCAGCGTCGCCAGAGAAACGCTTCCGCAACGGGCGCGCGTTGAAGGTAGTGCCAAAGTAAACCTTCCGCCGCCCCGCTGTCGCTGAGCCTGAATAACTCATATTCGCGCGGAGCCCAGAGCATGATCCCCGGCCCGACCATCGCCAGAAGCTGATCGCTGCGGGAATCTTTTAGCATACTGCGCAGCGTAAAATTACCGTGGATCAGCACGCAGTTATCATTAAAGCCTTCAAACAGCGCCGGTAAGCACTCGCGGGTGCGAAACAGAATACGTTTGTCCTGCATAGTTAAACCGGTGTTATTGAACTGGTTAAGCGTCCCCCATAGCACTTCAACCCGCTGGCGATACCACAGTGGCCACAGGTTTTCCTGGGTACTGTCAACCGGACCAACAAGTCCACGGCTATCCTGACGGTGCCAGGCCAGCAACCCCTCGACAATCTGGTCCTTCAGCTGTTCCCAGCGTTCCGGCGTGCGCGCTGGCGCTTCAACAGGCACGCCACGCAAACGCTCGATCAGCAGTACGTCCGGGCCGGGGTGTTCCTCATGGGTCATCACGCCGTACACCGTTGGCATACGGACGGTCCCCTCCCGTGCCAGCATCGACATTTTCCACGCAAGCTGCCTGGCAACACCCGGCGAGGTAAAACTTCTGGCCATCAGTGGCATTGGGTTACCCTGACTGTCATACAACGACCAGAGCGCGGTATCGGCCTTTTCACTCACGCACTCAACCCGGCTTAACTTCTCGCCTAGCAGATGGCTAAGTTCGGCACGCAACTGTTCCATATGAGATTACCCCCATCAAGACTACTGCTTTTATAATGAGCGCGCAGAGTGAAGATGTCACCCGGAAGAGATCAATTATGGAAAAGAAAGGGAAAAAATAGCAGGAAGAGAACATCCCCCCGAAAGGAGGGATGAAGGCGATATTAACGCAATTCGGCGCGGACGCGCTCAAGATCTTCTGGTGTATCAACGCCCGTTCCAGGCACTTCCATGGCAACGGCAACGTGGATTTTTTCACCGTACCAGAGCACACGAAGCTGCTCCAGCATTTCAATGTGTTCCAACGGGCTGGGTGCCCAGGTGACATATCGACGAATAAAGCCGGCACGATAGCCGTAGATCCCCAGATGACGCAGGAAAGAATCGCCGATGGTCTCTTTAGAGAGCGCAAATCGATCGCGATCCCACGGAATAGTCGCCCGGGAGAAATAGAGCGCATAACCTTCGGCATCCATCACCACCTTCACCGCATTCGGGTTGAATGCTTCTTCAGCGTGGTGAATGGGTACTGCGAGTGTGGCCATACCGACCTGACGTTGTGCGAGGTTTTCCGCTACCTGACGGATAATAACCGCCGGGATCATCGGCTCGTCGCCCTGAACGTTAACGATCACCGTATCGTCACTAAAACCGCATTTCTCAACCACTTCCGCCAGACGTTCAGTGCCGGACTGGTGATCGGCACGGGTCATGCACACCTCTCCGCCGACTGCCTCCACCGCACGGGCGACATCCGGATGATCGGTAGCAACGATAACGCGATCAGCACCCGATTCACGTGCACGCTCAAGGACATGCACAATCATCGGCTTGCCGTTGATATCCACCAGTGGTTTACCCGGCAGTCGCGTTGACGCATAACGCGCAGGAATAATGACAACAAAACTCATGGCTTGCTCTCTTCTGCCACCAGGGAGCGGGCTTCGTTTTCCAGTAATACTGGAATGCCGTCACGCAGCGGGAAAGCCAGACTGTCCAGCTTACAAATCAGCTCTTGTTTGTCCTGGCTATAGTAGAGTTTGCCGTTGCACACCGGGCAGGCAATAATTTCAAGTAAACGGTGATCCATAGTTCCTCCGTATGGGTAATCATTAAAGCTTACCACATTCCCTTTTCAGAGAGTGCCTGTTTCCCAGCCACTTCGGCAGGTTGTAAACAGTCCGTCAGGGACCCGCCCCAGTGTCACGTTACTGGCCCCCTGCCAGCGAGCAAAGTCGCTTATTGCGCACACTAACCCTTTTTCCAGGCTCGCCGTCGCTCTGACGCCCTCTTCCAGAAAGAGTGCGATGACTTCAAGCGTGTCGGTTTTACGGTGCATTTTGGCGTCCATGCGCCCGACAAGTTGACCCTTGTGCAACAGAGGCAGAACAAAGTAGCCATACAGGCGCTTCGGGGCTGGAGTGTAGCACTCCAGCCGGTAAGTGAAACCGAACAGTTGCTCGGCTCTTTTTCTGTCCCAAACCACCGGATCGAAAGGAGACAGCACCGCGCTATGTGTTGCCTGAAGTTTTCCTTCCTGAGCCTGAGGCAGAAGCGGAAGTAGCTCCGAATGTAGCCACATTTCTCCCAGTGTTTCCACTGTGACGGGAACGACTCGCTGTTCGCGCTGCCATATTTCCAGCAATGGTTTCAGCGCGGGCTGGCGCAGGCGGTAATAATCTGCCAGCCACTGTGGGCGGAAAATACCCAGACTGCGGGCACTGTTTTCCAGCATGACATCCTCAGCCGCTTCCTGAGTCAATAAGTCACGCTCATCGTCCCAGTGAGGCATTACACGGTGAGTAAGGTCATATACACGCTGAAAATTACGCCGTTCAATTACCATGACCTGGCCTGACGTAAACAGTCCTTCGAGATGGCGTTTGTGCGGCTTCCACTCCCACCAGCCACTTGTACCTTTTCGCGGATGCTCAAAATCGGCAGAACGTACTGGTCCGTTTTCCTGAATATGCGCGATGAGCTGCTCTATTTCAGCCGCATGTTCCAACATCCACTCCTGCCTGTACTTCCAGCCCATCTTCTCCGGGGCAAGCATCCGGTGACGAACCAGGGCAAAATCACTGCGAGGCAGGAAACAGGCTTCGTGTGCCCAGTACTCCATTAACTCTCCCTTGCTGAGCGCCTCATCCAGCCATTGCGAGGGATAATTCCCCAGACGGCTAAACAGCACCAGATAAGGGCTACGGGCCACGATGTTAATGGTGTCAATTTGAAGTAGCGACATGCGCTGAACGGTAGAGAGGATATCGGCGGATTGCGCACGGCGACGGGGTTTTTTGAGTAACCCCTGCGCAGCAAGATGCAAATTACGTGCGGCTGAAAGCGAGAGTTGCGGTAAAGACATGCGTTTTCCTGTCAGTCAAAGCGCCACCAGAACCGCGTAAGCCTTCACTTCACCAACGCGATCAGTTCCTTGAGTAATTGTTCCGGCTGCTCGCCGCTGAGTTCAGCGTCAACCGGCAGGTACCACCAGTTTTCTTTTGCAAAGGCACGGCATTTCACCGCATCTTTTTCAGTCATGATCAGCGTCTGTCCTGGCATAGTCAGGGCGTCGACCTGCTCTTCCACCAGCGCCTGGTGGTCAGCCAGCGGCACACATTTTTCAAGCTGTGCACCACACCGTTCCAGCGTCGTGAAGAAACGTGGAGGATGGCCAATACCTGCCATCGCTACCAGAGCGGGAAGTTGTGCGACTTCCCGGCGCTCCCCGGTCAGCAAATTCACCGCCAGACCAGGATGGAGATGCATAGGGATTTCACCCGTTTTTGCCACACCACCATTCACAATGACCGCATCTACGGATTTCAGACGTGAAGCGCGTTCACGCATCGGCCCGGCCGGCAGCCACCAGCCATTGCCAAAACGACGAACGCCATCAATAACCACAATCTCTTTGTCACGCGCCAGAGCATAATGCTGCAGGCCATCATCAGTGATGATAATGTTAACTGCGTGTTCTGCAAGCAGTGCTTGCACGGCGTCGCTGCGCACCGGAGACACCGCAACCGGAGCGCCGGTCCGCTGGTAAATTAAAACAGGTTCATCACCCGCTTCAGCAGTCGATGTTTCATCCGTCAGCAACAGTGGGTAATGCGTTGCCTTGCCACCATACCCTCGCGACACTACGCCGGGGCGTATACCGTGTTTTTGCAACTGTTCCACCAGCCAGATAACGACCGGTGTTTTACCGTTGCCACCTGCGGTGAGGTTACCGACAACCACAACCGGAACCGGCGCGCGCCATGCGCGTTTGAGCCCCAGACGATAAAGAAGACGAATGACACCGCTCACCAGGCCATACAGCCAGGAGAGCGGCAGAAGCAGTAGCCACAGCGGTGATTCACCGGACCAGATGCGTGCAATCATGCGCCAAACTGCATCTTATGAAGCTGGGCGTACACACCACGGTGCTCCAGCAAATCAGTATGGCTTCCACGTTCAACAATGATGCCATCTTCAACCACGACGATTTCATCAGCCTGCTCGATAGTCGAAAGACGGTGTGCAATCACCAGTGATGTACGGTTCTTTTGCAGTTCATCCAGAGCTGACTGAATCGCGCGTTCCGATTCTGTATCCAGTGCCGAGGTCGCTTCATCAAGGATCAGAATCGGGCTGTCGCGCAACAGCGCACGCGCGATGGCGATACGTTGACGCTGCCCACCAGAGAGTAGCACCCCGTTCTCACCGATTATGGTATCCAGACCGTTATCCATCTTGTTGATAAAGTCCATTGCGTACGCCATACGCGCGGCATTCTCAATCTGCTCGCGGCGGTACTCATCAGTGCGTGCATAAGCAATGTTGTTTGCAACAGTATCGTTGAACAGATGCACGTTCTGTGAGACCAGCGCAACCTGGTTACGCAGCGACTGCAGGGTGTACTCTCGCAGATCGTGGCCATCTAACAGAATCTCACCTTCGTTGATATCGTAGAAACGGGTGATCAGGCTGGCAATGGTCGATTTACCAGAACCGGAACGACCAACCAGCGCAACGGTCTTCCCCGCCGGAATGGTCAGGTTAATATTGCGCAGGGCCGGGGTTTCACGACCAGGATAGGTGAAGGTCACATTGCGGAACTCAACGTCGCCGTTTGCACGCTCAATGACGCGTTTACCTTCATCTTTCTCCTGCTCGGAATCCAGAATGCTGAAGAGAGTCTGACAAGCCGCCATCCCACGCTGGAACTGGGCATTGACGTTTGTCAGCGATTTCAGCGGACGCATCAGGGCAATCATCGAGGAGAAGACCACGGTGATAGTACCTGCTGTCAGCGTCTCCATCACGCTAGGGAAGCTTGCCGCATACAGAACAAATGCCAGTGCCAGAGAGGCAATCAGCTGAATGACAGGGTCAGAGATTGAAGAGGCCGACACCATTTTCATCCCCTGCAGACGCATTTTGTTGCTGACTTTATCGAAGCGTTTGGTTTCGACTTCCTGACCGCCGAAAATCAACACCTCTTTATGTCCTTTCAGCATCTGTTCTGCACTGGTCGTCACCTGCCCCATGGTGTTCTGCATATTCTTACTGATATTGCGGAAACGTTTTGAGACGACGCGAATCGCAACAGAAACCACCGGAGCCAGAACAATAAGAATGAGCGACAGCTGCCAGCTGTAATAGAACATCATCGCGAACAGGCCGATAATCGACGCCCCCTCACGCACAACAGTAATCAGTGCACTTGATGACGAAGACGCAACCTGTTCTGAGTCGTAGGTAATGCGAGACAGCAGCGTCCCGGTCGACTGTTTATCAAAGAATGAGACCGGCATGCCCATCATGTGACTGAACAGACGGCGACGCATAGTCATAACCACTTTTCCTGATACCCAGGAAATGCAGTAGCTGGAGATATAGCTGGTAATGCCGCGTAAGATCATCAGTCCGATAACCACCAGAGGCATCCATAGCAACACTGAGCGATCCGTTTTACCAAAACCGTCGTCCAGTAACGGTTTAAGAAGCGATAGCATAAAAGTATCGCTGGCTGCGTTGAGGATTAACGCTACACCCGCCACGATCAAGCCTGGTTTAAAGGGTGCAATCATCGGCCAGAGTCGGCGGAAGGTTTGCCACGTGGAGAGATCTTTGTCGTTATGCATTCAAAAAACCAGCATTTGTTGAAATAGCCGCATATTCTACCCGTTATCTACGGGCGCGCCAAACCACTGATGATACCAACGTGGTAAAAATTGCTCTCGCAAGCGCAGGATTTGCCAGCGATGTTGCGAAAATGTCACCGATATTTGTCCAGAATGGGGGGTATCGTGCCAGATATACCCCTCTTTTCGATAACGTCGAACCACTTTCGCCGACGGAAATCGCCATGCGTTATAGCGTGCCGCCGAATCCAGGGCAATTTGCCCTTCTACACGTTGAACCAGTGGCAATGAAGAAGACGTATTGCTGCCATGATGGGGTACCTGTATGAGCGTGGACGTCACATTGCGCCAGTAATGGCTAAGCATTGCCTGTTCCGCTTGCGCTTCAATGTCACCTGTCAGCAGCACACTCTGCTCGCCGTCGTCAATTTTTACCACACAGGAGTGGTTGTTCCCTTGAGCAGGATAATTTTCAGGTGGCCAATGGACGGTGAAAGTTAACCTCTGCCATACCCATCTCTGCCCTCGGAAACAGGGATGATGTCCTTCCTGGCGTAATGGACTTCTTATCCACAAATCAGGCCATGCTTTTTGCAGCGATACCAACCCTCCCGCATGGTCAAGATGCTCATGACTGAGAATTACGCCTTCTGGTCGCAGGTGATGCCAGCGAAGCCACGGGATAATTAACCGCTGAGCACTATCACCACCTGGCCAGGCGAGCCCGGTATCATAGAGAATCGCTTTTCCCTGCCGTTCAATGACCATTGCCAGCCCCTGCCCCACATCCAGCATATGCAGCGTCCAGCTCTCGCTTTTTTCCGTCCGCCAGAGTGGAAATGTGAGTAAGATACTTCCAGTCAGACAAACGGCCGGGACACTGCTCCAGGCACGGAATCGCCAGCCAATAATGATAAGCCAGGGCAGTAATGTGAGGGACTGCCAGCGTTGATCCACATTCTGCCAGCCATCAGGCAAGCGCATCAGCAACCAGAACAATACCGCCAGAGACTTATCGGCTGCAAACCAGATGGTATTTTCCAGGGCCGTCAATGGCAGCAGATGGAGCAACATACCGAGTAGGATCAGTGGGACGGAAACCAATGTCACCAGAGGAACGGCAAAGAGATTCGCAACAAGGGAAGAGATGCTGAAGCCATGGAAAATCAGAACCTGCAAAGGCATCAGCAACAGTAGCATTCCAATCTGAAGATAGAGCAGATTGAGTAGCGGCTGCATCCAGCGAACCCTGCGCCTGTGAGGAAGAGGCAACCACTGAAACCAGAAAATCAATGCGGCAACGGCAAATGCTGACAAGACCAGACTCTGTGAAAGTACAGCTAATGGATCGCTTATCAGGATCGCCGCAACACAACAGAACCAGATCTGCCAGGGAGACCATTGACGAGCGGTGATCCGCAACGCTGCCAGTACAGTAATGGCGGTAACTGTTCGCAATGCCGGAGGTTGTAGACCGGTAAGCCAGGCGTAGAAGGCAGCAAAAACCACCACAGCCAGCAGAGGCATCTGCCAGCGGATCCAGTGGCAGGGTAATAAAAACTGGAACCCACGAGCGAGTAACCAGGCGATGGATGCCGCCATCGCGATATGCAGGCCTGAAATCGCCATCAGATGGAGTGTGCCAGTTTCCCGCATCAGGTCTTTTATTTCCTGGGGTACGTCCAGACGTTCGCCCATCCCCAACCCGAGAATTACAGCCCCCCAGTGATAAGAAGAAAGCCGGTTTTGCAGTGACATCAGGTATTGAGCACGCAGGCTGCAGCGTCCATCGACGAGTTCCGCACGGGTGAAGCGCCCACTCAGTGTTTGATGTTGGGCAAAAGCATTTCGCTGAAGATCATAGCCCCCGTCGTTTAGTTCACCGTGAACAGGCCTGAGTCTGAGCGTCATGACCCAACGCTGACCAGCACAAACCTTTTGCAGCAGTGCATTGCCATACAATGTTACGCCAGCAGATGTCCACCCTCGTTGACCATCAACGCGGAGAATCTTTCCCTGATGCATTGTTTCACCATCAGTGGCAGTAATCTCTACCTCCGCACGTACCGCATCTGACGTTAAATGTTGCATCGGCCAGATGCTCTCTTGAGCAGCAAGAATTCCCCATACGCAAAATAATAAACCGATCCCGATATATTTCAGTCGTACGTGTCTCTGCCTGGCCAGCCCTATTCCGCCAACAATCATTATCCACACGAAATAGCGTGGTGGCAGTTCAGGTAACCAGAGTAACGGTGTTATCGCCAGAATGGCGCAGACGCTAATAGCGGGAATTCCCATTGCTACCTCCCTGTCTCAGGAGAGGCAGTATCCTGGCAGGCAGGGTGACTCGTCAGTTGAGAAAAATGCGTTTTACAGCAAGCGCTGTAATGATTTTATCGGTTTGCAGAAAACAGAATGGAAAATGCGTGGTGTCTTCAGGAATGAAGCGACAAAGACAAAAAAAGCACCCGCAGGTGCTTTCTTTCGAACCCAGTTTAACCGACTGGCTAAACTCAGTTGCCGTAAATATTGGCGCGATCGCGCAGTTCTTTACCCGGCTTAAAGTGTGGAACGTACTTGCCTTCCAGCTCGACTTTATCACCAGTTTTCGGGTTACGCCCGGTACGTGGAGCACGATAGTGCAGAGAAAAACTACCGAAACCGCGGATTTCAATACGCTCGCCCTGGGCAAGAGTGGAGGCCATATGCTCCAGCATCTCTTTTACGGCATCTTCCACTGCCTTGGCAGGGATATGCGGTTGCTGACTGGCAAGTCTTTCAATCAATTCTGACTTGGTCATGATTCCTCCGGTTCCTTTCAAACCAATTAGCTGAATAGCTCATTAAACAAGGGCGGCCGTAGCCGCCCTTTGTTATTGATTACAGGACGAATCCTGCAATCTGTCAAGTTTGCTCCTCATCCTTCGCGCTGTAAATGCGTTACAGCTCAAATGATGCTGAGAACTTGATATTACTCGCCTTTAGCTGCTTTGAAAGCTTCAGCCATTGCGTTGTTAGAGAAGTTTGCATCTTCCTGTTTGTTAACAGTTGCGATTGCATCTTTCTCATCAGCTTCGTCTTTAGCACGAACAGACAGGCTGATTGCACGGTTCTTACGGTCAACACCGGTGAACTTAGCTTCAACGTCGTCGCCTACGTTCAGAACCAGAGTGGCATCTTCAACGCGGTCACGGGAAGCTTCAGAAGCGCGCAGGTAACCTTCAACGCCGTCAGCCAGTTCTACGGTTGCGCCTTTAGCGTCAACTGCAGTCACTTTACCGTTTACGATTGCGCCTTTCTTGTTCAGTGCAACCCAGTTGTTGAACGGATCTTCTGCGAGCTGTTTAACGCCCAGGGAGATACGCTCACGCTCTGCGTCAACCTGCAGAACAACTGCAGCGATTTCGTCGCCTTTTTTGTATTCACGAACTGCTTCTTCGCCTGCAACGTTCCAGGAGATGTCAGACAGGTGAACCAGGCCATCGATGCCGCCGTCCAGGCCGATGAAGATACCGAAGTCAGTGATAGACTTGATTTTACCTTCAACACGGTCACCCTTGTTGTGGGTTTCCGCGAACTGCTGCCATGGGTTGTTTTTGCACTGTTTCAGGCCCAGGGAGATACGACGACGTTCTTCGTCGATATCCAGAACCATCACTTCCACTACATCACCAACGTTAACAACTTTGGATGGGTGGATGTTTTTGTTGGTCCAGTCCATTTCGGAAACGTGCACCAGACCTTCAACGCCTTCTTCGATTTCAACGAAGCAGCCGTAGTCAGTCAGGTTGGTAACACGACCAGTCAGTTTAGTACCTTCTGGGTAACGCTTAGCGATAGCTACCCATGGATCTTCGCCCAGCTGTTTCAGGCCGAGGGATACACGAGTACGCTCGCGGTCGAACTTCAGCACTTTAACAGTGATTTCGTCGCCCACGTTCACGATTTCGCTTGGGTGCTTAACGCGTTTCCACGCCATGTCGGTGATGTGCAGCAGGCCATCAACGCCGCCCAGGTCAACGAATGCGCCGTAGTCAGTGAGGTTCTTAACGATACCTTTGACTTCCATGCCTTCCTGCAGGTTTTCCAGCAGCTGATCGCGTTCTGCACTGTTTTCGGACTCGATAACAGCACGACGGGAAACAACAACGTTGTTACGCTTCTGGTCCAGCTTGATTACTTTGAACTCAAGCTCTTTGCCTTCCAGGTGCAGGGTGTCACGGACTGGACGAACGTCTACCAGAGAACCTGGCAGGAACGCACGAATACCATTCAGCTCAACAGTGAAGCCGCCTTTAACTTTGCCGTTGATAACACCGACCACAGTTTCAGCTTCTTCGTAAGCTTTTTCCAGCGTGATCCATGCTTCGTGACGTTTAGCTTTCTCACGAGAAAGCAGGGTTTCACCGAAGCCGTCTTCTACTGCGTCCAGAGCAACGTCAACTTCGTCACCAACCTGGATTTCCAGCTCGCCCTGGGCGTTTTTGAACTGCTCTGCCGGAATGGCGGACTCAGATTTCAGACCGGCGTCAACCAGTACTACGTCTTTGTCGATAGCAACAACAACACCGCGAACGATGGAACCCGGACGGGTTTCGATTTCTTTTAAGGATTCTTCAAACAGTTGAGCAAAAGATTCAGTCATGTTTAATCTTCAGGTTAATATTAACGTCCACCTGGCTCCATGCCGGATGGGGTTGTTTCACATACCCGCCGTCAATCCATTGCAGCGGGGGTACTGCTAAATCGGTCGCGATTACGCGAGTGCCAGTTTTTGGCGCGCATATTGTAGCGCTTTTTCAATCACTTGCTCAATAGTTAAACTGGTTGAATCCAGAACTAATGCATCTTCTGCAGGAACAAGTGGGGCGACGGCGCGGTTACGATCGCGGTCATCACGCTCTTTTATCTCGGATAAAAGGCGATCAAAGTTAACACTAAACCCCTTCTCCTGCAACTGAAGCATGCGGCGTTGAGCACGTTCTTCAGAAGAGGCGTCAAGGAAAATTTTCACTGGTGCATCAGGGAATACCACGGTTCCCATATCACGTCCGTCTGCAATCAGGCCTGGCGCTTCACGGAAAGCGCGCTGACGGCGTAACAGAGCCTCACGAACACGCGGGAAAGCCGCCACCTGAGAGGCGGCGTTAGCGACCTCCTGAGTACGAATTTCGCCGCTCACATCTTCCCCTTCGAGGATCACTTCCAGGTTGCCATCGGTCGAGACAAAACGCACATCCAGATGCGCAGCCAGCGGGACCAGCGCTTCTTCAGACGCAACATCCACATGGTGATGGAGCGCTGCCAGAGCCAGCACGCGATAGATTGCTCCCGAATCTAAAAGATGCCATTGCAATGCTTCCGCCATCGCTTTGCACAGAGTACCTTTCCCTGCGCCACTAGGCCCATCAATGGTGATTACCGGGGCAACTGCCGTCATCTTTTTCTCCTTAAATAAGGCATACCGTTAACATGAACGCCGCGCATTATACGCGCCAACGTGCGCAACTGTTACCTTTGCGTGCAAATTACGGAATGATTGAAGCAGAGTGTAGAAGAAATGAACGGAAATGAACGTCAGGAAGCGTAAGGAAATGCCGCATCAGATGATGCGGCAAAACATCATCAGGCCAGCGTGCTAATGCGCGCCAGTTGCTCAAAGTAGTCAGGGAAGGTTTTCGCGGTACATTTCGGATCAAGAATAGTAACCGGCGTGTCGGACAGCGCCACCAGCGAGAAACACATCGCCATACGGTGATCGTTGTAAGTCCCGATCTCTGCAAACTGCAGTTTGGCGGGTGGTGTGACGCGAATGTAATCTTCGCCCTCTTCCACTTCAGCCCCCACTTTACGCAGTTCGGTTGCCATCGCGAACAGGCGGTCGGTCTCTTTCACGCGCCAGTTATAGATGTTACGCAGCGTCGTGGTACCTTTCGCAAACAGGGCTGCCGTTGCAATAGTCATCGCCGCATCCGGGATATGGTTCATATCCATATCAACAGCCTTCAGCTCGCCATGGGTACAGGAGATAAAGTCATCGCCCCAGGTGACAACAGCGCCCATTTTCTCAAGTACATCAGCAAAACGGATATCGCCCTGCACGCTGTTTCGACCAATACCGGTCACTTTTACGGTGCCGCCTTTAATTGCTCCAGCGGCCAGGAAATAGGATGCAGATGAAGCATCACCTTCAACAAGGTAGCTACCCGGGGACTGATATTGCTGGGCACCACGCACCACGAAGCATTGATAAGACTGGTTTTCCACCTCAACACCGAAGGTTTTCATCAGGTGCAGAGTGATATCAATATACGGTTTGGAAACCAGGTCACCCTTAATGGTGATAACCGTATCCTTCGGAGCCAGTGGCGCAGACATCAAGAGTGCCGTCAGGAACTGACTGGAGACGCTACCGTCAACCTCAACGTTACCGCCAGTAAAACCCCCGCGCAAACGCAGTGGTGGGTAGTTTTCTTGCTCCAGGTACTCAATCTGAGCGCCGCCCTGACGAAGCGCATCCACCAGATGACCAATCGGGCGCTCTTTCATGCGCGTCTCGCCGGTCAGCACAATATTGTTGCTTCCCAGACACAGGGCTGCCGCCAGTGGACGCATTGCGGTACCGGCGTTCCCCAGAAACAGCCCCAGCTCTTCACCAGAGCGCAGTGCACCGCCGTTGCCGGTCACTTCGCAACGCGTGCGGTCGTCAGACAACGTGTATTGAACTCCCAACGCTTTCAGCGCATTGAGCATGTGGCGTACGTCATCGCTGTCCAGCAGGTTTGTGAGGACAGTTGTGCCGTTTGCCAGAGCTGCCAGCAGCAGAGCGCGGTTCGAGACACTTTTTGAACCAGGCAGATTAATGGTGCCATCTACCCGCGCGATAGGTTGTAACGTCAGGGATTCCATGAAAACTTAACTCTCAAATCAACATAATAAAAACCCCGCAGCAAGGCTACGGGGGTGATAACAGCGCAATTAACCGTGGCGACGTTCGAAGTCGATCATGAAATCGGTCAGGGCTTTAACGCCTTCCAATGGCATCGCGTTATAGATGGAGGCACGCATGCCGCCAACGACACGGTGACCTTTGAGCGCATGCAGGCCTGCTGCGAAGGACTCTTCCAGGAAGACTTTATCCAGGTTGCTGTCTGCCAGCTGGAACGGCACGTTCATGCGGGAACGATTGGTTTTCGCGACATCGTTACGGTAGAAATCGCTCTTGTCGATGACGCCATACAGCAGTTCGGCTTTCTGCTGGTTAACCTTGTCCATCTGCGCCACACCGCCGTTTTGCTTCAGCCATTTGAACACCAGACCGGAGAGGTACCACGCAAACGTTGGTGGGGTGTTGAACATGGAATCGTTATCGTTCAGCACGGTGTAATCGAGAATCGACGGACAGGATTTATGCGCTTTCCCCAGCAGATCTTCACGCACAATGACGATTGTCAGACCGGCTGGACCGATATTTTTCTGCGCGCCCGCGTAGATAACACCGTAGCGGCTGACATCAATTGGCGCAGACAAAATGGTGGAGGAGAAATCGGCGGCAACCACGACATCGCTGCCGAAGTTTGGCGTCTCGTCGATGGCGATCCCGTCAATGGTTTCGTTCGGGCAGTAGTGCAAATACGCTGCGTTATCAGAAAGCTGCCACTCGCTCATTGGCTTCACAGCGCGCAGACCGTCAACGGTCACTTTGGCGTCGATAACATTCGGCGTACAGTATTTATACGCTTCTTTAATGGCACTTGCCGCCCAGTAACCTGCATCAACGTAGTCCGCTCTCGTTTTGTCACCGAGGATATTCAGCGGAACACCAGCAAACTGGCCACGTCCGCCGCCGTGACAGAACAATACTTTGTAGTTCGAGGGAATATTCAGCAGATCGCGAAAATCCTTTTCTGCCTCTTCCGCCACCTGAATAAATTCTTTACCACGGTGGCTGATTTCCATCACCGACGTACCGAGACCGTTCCAGTCACAAAGTTCCTGTTGAGCCTGTTTAAGCACTTCTGCCGGTAACATTGCCGGACCTGAACTGAAATTAAAGACTTGAGCCATTTCCCCTCACCACGCTAAAAGCCATAAGTTATAACTGTGGATATCGGTTTTATCATTCAGTGACACGCACCGCAATGTCTAAAACTTATGACCCCTGAAATGTGCCCGGTGTCACACAAAACAATCTGCCGCCTCGCGAAGACAAAACCGACAAAATGGCTGTCAGATAAGCCGTTTGGCCCTGCTAACCTTCGACCATTCCGGATTTGCACAACGGGGGCATAACTGACGATCACCCGGCTGCATCGCAACCACGTGACTACATCTCACGCAGGCATATTGGCCAGATTCAGGAACCGTTCTGAAACGCTCGATCAGCATATCCGGTAAAATACAGAGACCAGGTTTTACGTCCTCGTCAGAATAGTAATAAACGCTGATCTGCCCGTTGGTTTCCATTATTGCCAGACGCACCTGCCCGAGCTGTTCCACGCTATTCAGGCGTAGTTCCATAAAGAACTCGAACTCGGTCATGTTGGCGCTTTTTACATTTTCCCAGGCCAGTTGTCCGTCTTCGACGATAACGACCGGTTTCCCTTCAAGCAGATCTTCCAGCTTTTCGCTTTTTGACATCAGCCACATGACAAGACGGTAAAGTAGCGCCAGTGAGACAAATACGATAAACACCGGCACCATCGGCACATCATCATAAAAGGCGACGTCTCCCGCTGCTGACCCGAGCGTCAGGATGATCAACACCTCAAAAAGCGACATCTGCCTGACACCACGACGGCCCGTAATCTTGAGAAACAGAAAGACGAGAATGAAGGTATACAGGCTACGCAACGCCACTTCGCCTAAAAACTCAGGAGGGACTTTATCAAACGCCATCCTCTGGAGATCGAAAGCTTTCATTTTTCTATGCCTTACAGTAGGTTACTGGCTATAAGCATAGCTCAGGCATTTATTTTCGCCGGAGATAGCACCTGTCACGCAAAACCCGTATCATTGCGCGCTTTACGTACGATAAAAGTGAACGCCATGACTCAAACATTTATCCCCGGCAAAGACGCCGCTCTGGAAGATTCCATCGCTCGCTTCCAGCAGAAACTGACCGACCTGGGCTTTAACATCGAAGAAGCCTCCTGGCTCAATCCGGTGCCTCATGTCTGGTCCGTGCATATTCGCGATAAAGACTGTGCCCTGTGCTTTACCAACGGTAAAGGCGCGACAAAAAAAGCGGCACTGGCCTCTGCGCTGGGTGAGTATTTTGAGCGTCTGTCCACCAACTATTTCTTCGCTGACTTTTGGCTGGGCGAAACCATCGCTAACGGCCCGTTTGTTCACTATCCAAACGAAAAATGGTTCCCGCTGACTGAAGACGACGAACTGCCTGAAGGGATCCTCGACGCGCGTCTGCGTGCCTTCTACGATCCGGAAAACGAACTGACCGCCAGCATGCTGATCGATCTGCAGTCCGGTAACGACGATCGCGGTATCTGTGCCCTGCCGTTTACCCGTCAGTCTGATGAGCAAACCGTCTATATTCCGATGAACATCGTCGGCAACCTGTATGTGTCCAACGGTATGTCCGCTGGTAACACCCGCAATGAAGCGCGCGTGCAGGGTCTGTCTGAAGTCTTCGAACGTCACATCAAAAACCGCATCATTGCCGAATCCATCAGCCTGCCTGAAATTCCGGCTGACGTGCTGGCGCGCTACCCAGGCGTGGTGGAATCCATCGCTAAGCTGGAAGCGGAAGGTTTCCCAATTTTTGCCTATGACGGCTCACTGGGCGGTAAATACCCGGTTATCTGCGTTGTGTTGTTTAACCCGACCAACGGCACCTGTTTCGCCTCCTTCGGCGCGCACCCTGACTTCGGCGTGGCGCTGGAACGTACCGTCACCGAGCTGCTGCAGGGCCGTAGCCTGAAAGATCTCGATGTCTTCACCCCGCCAACGTTTGACGATGAAGAAGTGGCCGAGCATACCAACCTCGAAACCCATTTCATCGACTCCAGCGGTTTGATCTCCTGGGATATGTTTAAGCAGGATGCAGACTATCCGTTTGTGGACTGGAGCTTTGCCGGTACCACTGAAGAAGAGTTCGCCACACTGATGGCGATCTTCGACGCGGAAGATCAGGAAGTCTATATTGCCGACTACGAACATCTGGGTGTCTACGCGTGCCGTATTCTGGTGCCAGGTATGTCCGATATCTACCCGGCTGAAGATCTGTGGCTGGCGAATAACAGTATGGGCGCGCACCTGCGCGAAACGCTGCTGGCTCTGCCGGGCAGCGAGTGGGAGAAAGAAGATTATCTGAACCTGATCGCCCAACTGGACGACGAAGGCCACGATGATTTTACTCGTGTACGCGAACTCCTTGGTCTGGCGACCGGTAAAGACAACGGCTGGTATACCCTGCGTATCGGAGAGCTGAAAGCGATGCTGGCCCTGGCGGGTGGCGATTTGGATCAGGCCCTGGCCTGGACCGAGTGGACCATGGAATTCAACCAGTCCGTCTTCTCTGCCGAGCGCACCAACTATTACCGCTGCCTGCAAACGCTGTTGTTGCTTGCACAGGAAGATGATCGCGAGCCGCTGCAATATCTGAATGCCTTCGTACGGATGTACGGTGCTGAGGCGGTAGAAGCGGCCAGTGCAGCCCTGAGTGGCGAAGAGCTGTTCTATGGTCTGCAGGCTGTTGATAGCGATCTGAAAGCCTTCCCGGCGCACCAGTCGCTGCTGAACGCCTATGAAAAACTGCAGAAAGCAAAAGCCGCTTACTGGTCAAAATAAGCGCACATAACATTAGCAGCAGTAGGCGTATTCAATCGTCTGGGCTATATTACGGGGCAATTTCATTGCCCCGTTTTTTATTTTCTTCGGCAATGATTGTTGATTGTAATAATAAAGTTAAATATGGGTAAATATAATAATATTAACCCGGGCTTTACTGTTACTTTTTATGGTAAATACTCCATATTAATTAACTGTTTTAGAGGTGGCCGAACGAAAAAATTCAACTCTTTTCATAACTTTTAAAATTTATTTTTATACGGATAATCAAATACTTACTCCGCATTTGTCGTAAAACCATACACACTGCGGGCCTATAAGCCAGGCGAGATATGATCTATATCAATTTCTCTTCTATAATGCTTTGTTAGTATCTCGTCGCCGACTTAATAAAGAGAGAGTTAGTGTGAAAGCTGACAACCCTTTTGATCTTTTACTCCCCGCTGCGATGGCCAAAGTTGCCGAAGAAGCGGGTGTCTATAAAGCAACGAAACACCCGATGAAGACGTTCTATCTGGCGATCACGGCTGGTGTGTTCATCTCTATCGCTTTCGTCTTCTACATCACTGCCACCACCGGTACTGCCGGAATGCCTTTCGGCATGGCCAAACTGATTGGCGGTATTTGCTTCTCACTGGGTCTGATTCTTTGCGTTATCTGCGGTGCCGACCTCTTCACCTCAACGGTGCTGATTGTCGTAGCGAAAGCCAGCGGAAGAATTACCTGGGGTCAGCTGGCACGTAACTGGCTTAATGTCTACGTGGGTAACCTGGTTGGCTGTCTGCTCTTTGTTTTGTTGATGTGGCTTTCTGGCGAGTATATGACCGCCAACGGTGGCTGGGGGCTCAACGTCCTGCAAACTGCCGACCACAAAATGCACCACACATTTATCGAAGCCGTTGCTCTCGGCATCCTCGCTAACCTGATGGTCTGCCTGGCTGTATGGATGAGCTACTCGGGTCGCAGCCTGATGGACAAAGCCTTAATTATGGTTCTGCCAGTTGCGATGTTTGTTGCCAGCGGCTTTGAGCACAGTATCGCGAATATGTTCATGATCCCAATGGGCATTGTCATCCGCGACTTTGCAAGCCCGGAGTTCTGGACCGCAGTTGGTTCATCCCCGGAAAATTTCTCTCACCTGACTATTATGAATTTCATTACTGATAACCTGATCCCTGTCACTATCGGGAACATTATCGGTGGGGGTCTGCTAGTTGGGTTGACATACTGGGTCATTTACCTGCGTGGCGACGATCATCATTGATGGTTTTCTCAGGCAGTAAATAAAAAATCCACTTAAGAAGGTAGGTGTTACATGTCCGAGCTTAATGAAAAGTTAGCCACAGCCTGGGAAGGTTTTGCGAAAGGTGACTGGCAGAATGAAGTAAACGTACGTGACTTCATTCAGAAAAACTATACCCCGTATGAAGGTGACGAATCCTTCCTGGCTGGCGCAACTGACGCGACCACCAAGCTGTGGGACAGCGTAATGGAAGGCGTTAAACTGGAAAACCGCACTCACGCGCCAGTTGATTTTGACACCTCCGTTGCTTCCACCATCACTTCTCACGATGCTGGCTATATCAACAAAGCCCTTGAGAAAATCGTTGGTCTGCAGACTGAAGCACCACTGAAACGCGCAATCATCCCGTTCGGTGGTATCAAAATGGTTGAAGGTTCCTGCAAAGCGTATAACCGCGAGCTGGACCCAATGCTGAAAAAAATCTTCACCGAATACCGCAAAACCCACAACCAGGGCGTATTCGATGTTTACACCAAAGACATTCTGAACTGCCGTAAATCTGGCGTTCTGACTGGTCTGCCAGATGCGTATGGCCGTGGCCGTATCATTGGTGACTACCGTCGCGTTGCGCTGTACGGTATCGACTTCCTGATGAAAGACAAGTACGCACAGTTTGTTTCCCTGCAGTCCGACCTGGAAAACGGCGTAAACCTGGAAGCGACTATCCGTCTGCGTGAAGAAATCGCTGAACAGCACCGTGCGCTGGGTCAGATCAAAGAAATGGCTGCTAAATATGGCTGCGATATCTCTGGTCCTGCTACCAACGCTCAGGAAGCTATCCAGTGGACCTACTTCGGCTACCTGGCCGCGGTTAAGTCTCAGAACGGTGCAGCAATGTCCTTCGGTCGTGTATCCACCTTCCTGGATGCTTACATCGAACGCGACATCAAAGCAGGCAAAATCACTGAGCAAGACGCTCAGGAAATGATTGACCACCTGGTCATGAAACTGCGTATGGTTCGCTTCCTGCGTACCCCAGAATACGATGAGCTGTTCTCCGGTGACCCAATCTGGGCAACTGAATCTATCGGTGGTATGGGCGTTGATGGCCGTACCCTGGTAACCAAAAACAGCTTCCGTTTCCTGAACACCCTGTACACCATGGGTCCTTCTCCGGAGCCGAACATCACTGTTCTGTGGTCTGAAAAACTGCCTCTGAACTTCAAGAAATTCGCCGCTAAAGTGTCTATCGACACCTCTTCTCTGCAGTACGAGAACGATGACCTGATGCGTCCGGACTTCAACAACGACGATTACGCTATCGCTTGCTGCGTAAGCCCAATGGTTGTTGGTAAACAAATGCAGTTCTTCGGTGCGCGTGCAAACCTGGCGAAAACCATGCTGTACGCAATCAACGGCGGCGTTGATGAAAAACTGAAAATGCAGGTTGGTCCTAAGTCTGAGCCAATCAAAGGCGACGTTCTGAACTTCGACGAAGTGATGGACCGCATGGATCACTTCATGGACTGGCTGGCTAAACAGTACGTCACTGCACTGAACGTTATCCACTACATGCACGACAAGTACAGCTACGAAGCCTCTCTGATGGCACTGCACGACCGTGACGTTATCCGCACTATGGCGTGTGGTATCGCTGGTCTGTCCGTTGCGGCTGACTCCCTGTCTGCAATCAAATATGCGAAAGTTAAACCAATTCGTGACGAAGACGGCCTGGCTGTAGACTTCGAAATCGAAGGCGAATACCCGCAGTTTGGTAACAACGATTCCCGCGTTGATGACATGGCGGTTGACCTGGTAGAACGTTTCATGAAGAAAATTCAGAAACTGACTACTTACCGTAACGCTATCCCGACTCAGTCTGTTCTGACCATCACCTCTAACGTTGTGTATGGTAAGAAAACTGGTAACACCCCAGACGGTCGTCGTGCTGGCGCGCCATTCGGCCCAGGTGCTAACCCAATGCACGGTCGTGACCAGAAAGGTGCTGTTGCCTCTCTGACTTCCGTTGCTAAACTGCCGTTTGCTTACGCTAAAGATGGTATCTCTTACACCTTCTCTATCGTTCCAAATGCACTGGGTAAAGACGACGAAGTGCGTAAAACTAACCTCGCGGGTCTGATGGATGGTTACTTCCACCATGAAGCGTCCATCGAAGGTGGTCAGCACCTGAACGTGAACGTGATGAACCGTGAAATGCTGCTCGACGCGATGGAACACCCTGAGAAATATCCTCAGCTGACTATCCGCGTATCCGGCTACGCAGTACGTTTTAACTCCCTGACTAAAGAACAGCAGCAGGACGTTATCACCCGTACTTTCACTCAGTCCATGTAAGTGGAATTGACTGAAATCACGCGTTAAAAAGCGTACAATAAAGGCTCCACGCAAGTGGGGCCTTTTTAGCACTCTCTCCTCCTCAGTCTCTTTTGTCCGCTATCTATACTTAATGGATAACAGCCAAAACAGACTTAACACAGCCGGTTTTGAGCTGTGCATACACAGGCCCCGGACGGGCCGATGCTGGAGATATCACCGCAATGTCAATTATTGGTCGCATTCACTCCTTTGAATCCTGTGGCACTGTCGATGGCCCAGGTATCCGCTTTATCACCTTTTTCCAGGGCTGCCTGATGCGCTGCCTGTACTGCCATAACCGTGATACCTGGGATACACACGGCGGCAAAGAAGTGACCGTTGAAGATTTAATGAAAGAGGTGGTGACCTACCGTCACTTTATGAACGCGTCTGGCGGTGGTGTAACCGCATCCGGCGGTGAAGCCATTCTTCAGGCTGAGTTTGTACGCGACTGGTTCCGTGCCTGCCACAAAGAAGGCATTCACACCTGCCTGGACACCAACGGTTTTGTACGCCGCTACGATCCCGTTATTGACGAACTGCTTGAGGTGACCGATCTGGTGATGCTCGACCTCAAACAGATGAACGATGAGATCCACCAGAACCTGGTGGGTGTCTCTAACCACCGCACGCTGGAATTTGCCAAATACATTGCCGATAAAGGCATCAAAACCTGGATCCGCTACGTCGTTGTTCCTGGCTGGTCAGATGATGACGACTCCGCGCACCGTCTGGGGGAATTTACCCGCGACATGGGCAACGTCGAGAAAATCGAACTTCTGCCCTATCACGAACTGGGTAAACATAAATGGGTGGCGATGGGCGAAGAGTACAAACTCGATGGCGTGAAGCCGCCGAAGAAAGAAACGATGGAACGCGTCAAAGGTATTCTTGAACAGTACGGCCACAAGGTAATGTATTAAAAAAATGGCCCGGTGAAAACCGGGCCATTTTATATTCTATTTAAAGACGCCGTTAATAACGGAAGTCACAATCGCAGTACTCAGCGCAATTAAGACCAAATCATCACCTACTACCCGCCACTCATAGCCTGGATAGGAAGGAAGTTGACCCAGCATAGAGGCTGGCACGGTTTTCTTCGCAATACCCGGAGGCAACGGTTTACTGCGCGCCAGGTTTTTCGCGATACCCGGAGGCAGAGAGTCATAGCCCGTTAAGCCATAATTCAGTGCCAGATGACGGGCATGATCGAAACTCACACGAGCGTCGACATCGTTACCGACATCTTTACTGCTTTTAAAGCTCTTATCCGATTTTCCAGGGTTATCCTGATCGCTATTTTGCTTATTGCCATGGTTACCGGAGTTACCAGAATTCCCGTTACCATGATTGCCGCCATTACCTTGTCCGCCACCGTTTCCGTGACCACCGCCATTCCCGTTTCCAGGATTAGCCATGACCGGAGCCGTTGCAAACGTTAAAGACAACACTACGGCAAGTGCGGTAGTGGAAAAACGACGTGTAGACATGATTGCTGCCTTATAGTAGTAGGACTCACATCAATTATCGCCTGATGCAATAAACAAACAATAAGTAAAACTCTTAGTTGTGATGGGGACAAAAAAGCCTGTCATCGACAGGCTTTTAATAAATCAGGCATGCGCCACGGGGGTTGGGTGTTCGCCCGCTTTGCGTAGCAACATTAAAAGATAAATAAACGACACGCTGGCGATCATGATAAACAGTAAATTATCGGAATAATTCTGCATCAGCATTGCGGTAAACGTCGGCCCTAATAAACTGCCGATGGTATAGCTCAGTAATAGCGCCTGGTTCATTGCCACTAACTGATGATGTTCCACTTTCTCACAGGCCCAGGCCATCGCGACCGGATAGAGCGTAAAGCCGGCAGCCCCGAGAATAAACAGCGCAGGCGCCATCGCAGCGTTGCTGAGCATGGCAAGACATCCCAGGATCACCACGAAAACCTGAACGCGCAGCACAAGCAGACGACCGAAACGGTCTGCCAGTCGGCCAATTGGCCATTGCCCGACGATCCCCGCACTCACCATGACCGCCATCCAGAAACCAATCCCGGAATCGCTGACACCCTGATGATTAAGATAAAGCGGCATCAGGCCATAGAGCGAGCCCAGTACAATCCCCGAGATAATACAGCCGTTAACACCCAGACGTGCGTGTCGGAGTCTCAGCATCGGCCAGACGTGGGTTGCTTCCTGGTGTTCGCTGTTCTGGTTCACAATGCGCGTAAAGAGCAGCGGCAGTATCGCGGCCAGTACCATCCCCGTTACCCACGGCAGAACACTCATCAGGTCAGTTGGCAGTTTGCTGACCATCAGTTGTCCCAGGACGGTCCCCACATAGTAAACCATCATATAGGCTGCCAGCAGGCGTCCGCGGTTACGCGACGTACCGCTGCACATCAGCGCACTTTCAACAACCACCCAAATCATCGCGCAGCCTACACCCGCGATAAAGCGCCATGCCATCCAGCTCCAGAAGCCGACCATCAGCCCTAAACCGGCACATCCGGCCGCGAAAATTAGCGAAGCGAGATAATAGCTACGATTAAAACCAAAGCGCTTAATCAGGCTCCCGGTAACTAGCGTACCCAACAGGTTCCCGGTAAAAAAGGACGAACTGACCATCCCCACCTGCCAGGTTGGTAAGTTTTCGTGGGCGAGCCACAGCGGGACGAGTGTATTCAACACTGCGATCGCCAGGGTCAGCAGAAGCAGGCCACAGAGCAACAGAAGCACTGGCCGGGTATAGGTGGTCATGGGTTAAAAACCGTGAGGAAGTTCAGATTTCGTGCGCATCATGCCACTGGCAAAAACAAAGTCAATCCACTGATTTAGCCGTCACGCACAATATGTTCCCTGTCGATTTAAAAAACTTATCCTGCTAATGCAACGCCTGCTATAGATATTAATTATGTATCTGTTTTTATTTATTAATGAACGAAATTAAAACAAAACGACAGTCGAAAAATTTCATGATCGAAAAAAGAAAAAGCCGGGCACTCTGGCCCAGCTTGATATAACTAAATGCAACGTTAACTGGCAATAGCCATACCCACGGTCATATGCAATCCGTAGAACACACCACGGCCAATCAGTTCACCTGCCAGTACCAGCACAAAAGCCAGTGACAGCAGCGGCAGCGCGGGCTGATAACCTTTGAGCTGAGGCGCGATCCAGAATACCAACGCCGCGACCAGCAGAACGATGCGCCAGGCCATCAGAGAACCGTAGTCCGGCACCAGGGCAGAAGCCTGCTGGATAGAGCTGTGAATGGTTGCCAGTTCGGCACCCTGCATCAGGGCGACCATCGCACTCACCACCAGCGCCAGCAATGAAACAGCTGGCAGCAAACGCATTGCCCATCCATCAACACCCGCCACGCACAGCAGCAGATAGCCCAGCAGCGGACCTCCGATAAACATCGTCAGGAAGAAGCTCATCGGCGTCCAGACGCTGTACCAGGTTGGAACGGTATCAATGGTGTTGTACACACGCACCATCATCCACACAAACACCACGCCCAGCACCATGGTCACGATCAGCCACAGGCTGCGCAGACCGGCAGGCAATTTTTTCAGCGCAGCCAGCAGCCAACCCAGCCCACCAACGGCGAAGAAAATGGCCCCGCTGGCAATCTCATTACTGAGCGATGAGGCGCCTACGCGGTTCAGGGAATTAAACGCGCGCATCGGTGAACCCAGATGCAACGTTGAGGCGATAAAGCCAATTCCCATCAGTACCCACAAACCAAACATACTCAACACTAAACGCTGCTGCTGCTCAGCGTTCAGATTGCCTTTTAACAGCGCCAGGGCGAGCACAATAAATCCACCTGCGACACATTGCCCAAAGACCGTGAAGATCATCAGCGGCCATTCATGCCATCCACTTCCCATCTCACACCTCCTTCGGATTAGCCAGGTAGCCGGTGGTGTCACCTGTCGGACGGCTGTTGGCGTTAGGTTTAATCACAATACTCGGCTTCGTGAAGTGCGCAGACGGCAGCGGTGCCACTGCGGCAAGCTGACCGTGTTTTTTACGCAGCTCTTCAATTGGGCCAAAGTCCAGCGCACGCAGAGGACAGGACTCCACACAGATCGGTTTTTTGCCATCCGCCACGCGTGAGTGGCAGCCGTCGCACTTGGTCATGTGACCTTTGGCGGCGTTGTACTGCGGCGCGCCGTACGGACAAGCCATATGGCAGTAGCGGCATCCGATGCAGACATCTTCATCCACGACGACAAAACCGTCATCACGCTTGTGCATCGCCCCACTCGGACAGACCTTAGTACAGGCCGGATCCTCACAGTGGTTACAGGCAATCGACAGGTAGTAAGCGAAAACGTTTTGATGCCAGACGCCGTTATCTTCCTGCCAGTAACCCCCGGCGTATTCGTAGATACGGCGGAAGCTGACGTCCGGGGTCAGATCTTTGTAATCTTTACAGGCCAGCTCGCAGGTTTTGCACCCGGTGCAACGGCTGGAATCAATAAAAAATCCATACTGGGTTGTCATCGGTTACTCCTTAAACCTTTTCAACCTGAACAAGGTTTGTGTGAGATGGGTTACCTTTCGCCAGTGGCGATGGACGCTGCGTGGTCAGTACGTTAATACTGCCTGCCTGGTCGATGCGGTTGGCATCCGGGTTATACCAGGCCCCTTCCCCCAGCGCGACAACGCCAGGCATCATGCGCGGTGTAACCTTGGCTTCGATATGCACCTCACCACGCCCGTTGAAAATGCGTACGCGATCGCCATTGCTGATGCCGCGTGCTTTGGCATCCATCGGGTTGATCCACATCTCCTGACGGCAGGCGGCTTTCAGTACGTCGACGTTACCGTAGGTAGAGTGGACACGCGCTTTGTAGTGGAAACCGGTTAGCTGTAGCGGGAATTTCGCCGTCAGCGGATCGTTATAGTTTTCAAAACCAGGCGTGTAGATCGGCAGCGGATCGATAACGTCCCCTTCTGGCAACTCCCAGGTAGAAGCAATTTTTGCCAGCTCTTCAGAATAGATTTCAATTTTGCCCGACGGCGTGGTCAGCGGGTTCGTCTGTGGATCTTCACGGAACGCTTTGTACGCTACGTGGTGCCCTTCCGGATCGCGCTGTTTGTACATCCCTTGCTTACGGAAGGTATCGAAATCAGGCAGGTCAGGGATCGCTTTACGGGAGAGTTCATGCAGATGGCGCATCCACCCTTCCTGAGTACGTCCCTCGGTAAACTGCTGCTCAACGCCAAGACGTTTCGCCAGCTCAGAGGTCATTTCATAAATGGTTTTGCACTCAAAGCGAGGTTTGATGGCCTGATCGGTGAAGATCACATAGGACATATTGCCGCAGGAGGCATCCAGCGCGAAATCCATCTGCTCTGACGCAGTACAGTCCGGCAGCAGGATATCGGCATATTTTGCCGAGGAGGTCATGTGGCAGTCGATGACCACAATCATCTCGCACTTCTTGTCATCCTGCAGGATTTCATGGGTACGGTTGATTTCGGAGTGCTGGTTAATCAGACAGTTGCCAGCATAGTTCCAGATCATCTTGATCGGCACATCCAGCTTGTCCTTACCACGTACGCCGTCACGCAGGGCAGTCATTTCAGGGCCACGTTCAATCGCATCGGTCCACATAAACATGGAGATACTGGTCTGAACCGGGTTATCCAGCGTCGGCATACGTTCGAACGGCACTTCATATGAGCCTTCACGCGCACCAGTGTTACCGCCGTGAATACCAACGTTGCCGGTCAGGATGGAGAGCATAGAGATGGCGCGGGTTGCGATTTCGCCGTTTGCATGACGTTGCGGGCCCCAGCCCTGGCTTATGTAGGCCGGTTTGGCTGAGCCAATCTCACGCGCCAGTTGGACGATGCGCTCGACCGGAATACCGGTGATGGTGGACGCCCACTCGGGCGTTTTCGCCACGCCATCGCTGCCCCGGCCAAGAATGTACGCTTTGTAATGCCCGTTTGCTGGCGCGCTAGCTGGCAGGGTTTTCTCATCGTAACCGACACAATATTTATCTAGGAAAGGCTGATCAACGAGGTTTTCGGTGATCATCACCCACGCCAGCGCTGAGACCAGCGCTGCATCGGTACCCGGACGGATTGGGATCCACTCATCTTCTCGCCCGGCACCGGTATCGGTATAGCGCGGATCGATGATGATCATGCGGGCATTGGATTTGGCGCGAGCCTGCTCGAGGTAATATGTCACCCCGCCACCGCTCATGCGGGTTTCACCCGGATTGTTACCGAACAGGACGACCAGCTTACTGTTTTCGATATCAGACGGGCTATTACCGTCCGCCCAGCCACCGTAGGTGTAGTTCAGGCCAGCAGCGATCTGCGCAGAGGAGTAGTCACCATAGTGATTAAGATAACCGCCGCAGCAGTTCATCAGGCGCGCCACCAGTGTTTTACCCGGTGGCCAGGAACGGGTCATGGTGCCGCCGAGCGTTCCGGTACCGTAGTTCAGGTAGATAGATTCGTTGCCATACTCTTTGATCAAGCGCTGCATGTTGGTGGCAATGATATCGTAGGCTTCATCCCAGCTGATCCTCTCGAACTTCCCTTCCCCACGCTTACCAACGCGCTTCATTGGGTACTTCAGACGGTCCGGGTTATACACACGGCGACGCATGGAACGGCCACGCAGGCAAGCGCGTACCTGATGTAATCCTTCGTAGTTATCGTCCCCTGTATTATCGGTTTCGACATATTTTATTTCGCCGTCCACCACATGCATGCGCAGTGGACAACGGCTACCGCAGTTTACGGTACAGGCGCTCCACACCACTTTTTCCGGAGTTGTCGCCGGGGACAATGCATCTGCCGCCGACGCCAGTCGGGTAAAAGGGAGCGTGAGGGCGCTACTGGCCATAGCCAGGCCGCCTATTGCCGTGGTTTTCATCAACCCACGGCGAGTGACCTCAGCTGCCATTAATGTTTCAGGCGCGTTGATTTTCATAGAGACTCACTTTGGTTGCTCACAAAGAAAAGAGTGGCGGCATATACCGCTATATAGCTTTATATATAACGAAACTCTTCGTTATCAGTCTTTTATGCTAACTTTCATTCGGAGGAGTATTACTACTTTAGAGGGAGGGGGTATTGCGTAGTATCAATTCAGAGGCATAAAAAAAGCGCCCGAAGGCGCTTTTTTGTTGTGAGGCAAAGAATTAGCCGATGTACTGCTGGCCTTTCATATATGGGCGCAGTACTTCAGGGATCTCAATACGTCCATCTGCCTGCTGATAGTTTTCCAGCACGGCAACCAGCGTACGGCCGACAGCCAGACCAGAGCCGTTCAGGGTATGAACCAGACGGGTTTTCTTGTCAGACTTGCTGCGGCAGCGTGCCTGCATGCGACGCGCCTGGAAATCCCAGACGTTAGAGCAGGATGAGATTTCACGATAAGTATTCTGCGCAGGCACCCACACTTCCAGATCGAAGGTTTTGCAGGCGCCAAAGCCCATATCACCGGTGCACAGCGCCATACGACGGTACGGCAGACCCAGCAGTTCCAGCACTTTTTCCGCGTGGCCGGTCATCTCTTCCAGTGCGTCCATGGATTCTTCAGGACGGACAATCTGTACCATCTCAACTTTGTCGAACTGGTGCATGCGGATCAGACCGCGAGTATCGCGACCGTAAGATCCTGCTTCAGAACGGAAGCACGGAGAATGTGCTGTCAGCTTAATTGGCAGATCATCTTCGTCGATGATCTCATCACGCACGAGGTTTGTCAGCGGCACTTCTGCGGTTGGGATCAGCGCGTAGTTGCTGCTATCCGCTTCCTCGTCCAGCGGACGGGTGTGGAACAGATCACCAGCAAATTTCGGCAGTTGACCCGTGCCGTACAGCGTATCGTGGTTGACCAGATACGGGACGTAGGTTTCGCTGTAGCCATGCTGCTCAGTGTGCAAATCCAGCATGAACTGCGCCAGTGCACGGTGCAGATGGGCAATCTGGCCTTTCATCACCACGAAGCGAGAACCGGTCAGCTTAACCGCTGCCGCAAAGTCCAGGCCCGCGTGCATTTCGCCCAGCGTCACGTGATCGCGCACTTCGAAGTCGAACTCGCGAGGCGTACCCCAACGTTTCACTTCAACGTTGTCGTTTTCATCTTTGCCGACAGGCACGCTGTCGTCAGGAATATTCGGGATAGCCAGGGCAATATCACGAATTTCGGTCTGAAGAACATCCAGCTCAGCTTTCGCCTGATCCAGCTCTTCACCCAGTTTGTTCACTTCCAGGCGTAATGGCTCAATATCTTCCCCGCGCGCTTTCGCCTGGCCAATGGATTTCGATCGAGAGTTACGCTCTGCCTGCAGATTTTCAGTTTGTACCTGCAGAACTTTACGACGCTCTTCAAGAGCGCGCAGCTTATCTACATCCAGCTTAAAGCCCCGGCGTGCCAGTTTTTCAGCGACTGCGTCTGGCTCGTTACGCAGCAGATTGGGATCGAGCATGCTTATCCTGTGCTTATCGAATTAAAATAGGAAAATGTGACCACAGCCTGCGGTCACAGGGATACATTGCCAACATTACCGCAACGATAGCGCTAACGGTAGCGTTTTATAGGGCTATTTTGATCCTGTCCGGCGAGCCAGGTGAGCTTTTCACCAATCTTGCCTTCAAGACCTCTGTTTGTGGGGTGATAATAGCGCGTTTGTGCCATCTCTTGCGGGAAATATTCCTCTCCGGCAGCGTAGGCATTGGGTTCATCATGGGCGTAACGGTACTCCTGCCCATAACCCATCTCTTTCATCAGTTTGGTCGGTGCGTTACGCAGATGAACCGGTACATCGTAGTCCGGGCGTTCACGCGCGTCAGACATTGCCGCTTTAAAGGCGGTATAGACCGCATTACTCTTCGGCGCGCAAGCCAGATAGACAATCGCCTGCGCAATGGCGCGCTCCCCTTCAGCGGGACCGACGCGGGTAAAACAGTCCCATGCTGAGAGTGCCACCTGCATAGCCCGTGGGTCAGCATTGCCGACATCTTCCGAGGCAATGGCCAGGCAACGTCGCGCGACATAAAGAGGATCACCACCAGCCGTGATAATGCGTGCGTACCAGTATAGTGCCGCATCCGGTGCGCTGCCGCGTACAGACTTATGCAGCGCTGAGATCAGATCGTAAAAACGGTCACCTTTATTATCGAAACGCGCGCTACGCTCACCGGCAATCTCGGTGAGCAAATCCGGTTTAAGCACTCTCTTGCCGGAGTCATCAATTTCGGCCATATCGGCCATCATTTCCAGCGTATTCAGTGCCCGACGCGCATCGCCGTTGACCAGCTCCGCTATCGCCTTACGCGTCTCGTCAGGTAAAACGATATCCTGCCCGCCATAGCCGCGTGCACTATCATCCATCGCCTGAGTGAGAACTTTTTCGATATCCTCGGTGGTTAGCGATTTGAGCAGGTAAACCCGCGCGCGCGAAAGCAGCGCCGAATTCAGTTCAAACGATGGGTTTTCAGTGGTCGCACCGATGAAGAAGATCGTGCCGTCTTCAATATGCGGCAGGAAGGCATCTTGCTGGCTCTTGTTGAAGCGGTGGACTTCGTCCACGAACAGGATGGTGCGCCGCCCAGCATTGCGGTTCTGCCGCGCACGCTCGATCGCCTCGCGGATCTCTTTCACGCCGGAGGTAACCGCTGAGATACGTTCAACGTCTGCGTTGGCATAGCGGGCGATCACTTCTGCAAGTGTGGTTTTGCCGGTGCCAGGAGGTCCCCAGAGGATCATGGAGTGAAGATGCCCGGCCTCAATGGCACGGGGCAATGGCTTACCAGCAGCCAACAGATGCTGCTGGCCGATGTACTGCGCTAAATTTTCTGGCCGCATACGAGCGGCCAGAGGTTGAAACGCGTTATCTGAAAAATCGAGCGACAGATTGCTCACTCACGCCTCTTACTTACGTTGGTCATCCACCGTTACGCCCTTCGGCGGGGTAAAGGTGAATTTCGATGCGTCAACAGCGCCATTCTGCTGTGACTTAAGCTGATAGCTGCTGCGCTGATCGTCCTGCTCAACCGCACCGAACTGATTGATAGTGCCGTTAGTGCTTACGTTAATAGTGAACTGCTTCAGGTTGCCATTAGTGCCTTTCGGTGTCAGGACAAACTCATCACCATTCTGTTTAATATTGTACTGCTGCCAGTCACTGGACTGGTTGCGGGCAATCAGCATGAAAGGCGTATTACTGGTGGCATCTTTCAGCCAGGTCGCCGTTGCCTGCTCTACAAACGGGTTAAAGAACCATAAGGTTTTACCGTCAGACACCAGGATGCTCTCATCCGGCTGAGTCATATGCCAGTTAAACAGGTTCGGGCGTTTTACCCACAAATCTCCCTGACCTTCCTGCACCGCGTTACCGCTGCCGTCTGTCACTTTTTGCGTGAAACTGGCGTGGAAGCTGCTTACTTTATCCAGTCGGCTTTTAAGGTCGCTGGCTGCATCAGCCCAGACGCTGCTGGCGACAAAACTGGTCAGTAATGCACAGGCGATGGCGATTTTTTTCATTGTTATTCCTTAAAATACGTCTTCCCGAAATGGGGTTTCCGTCTTCTATTCTGAACCTGCCCGAAGGCAGGCGACAGAAGAAAATGCTTAATTTTTCCTGATTTACCCTTCTTTGCAATCGCTGAAGGTTAATCAAATGGCGGCGGAGCAAGCACCTCACGGTTACCGTTATGCCCCTGCTCACTCACAATGCCCTGCGCTTCCATCTGCTCGATGATACGCGCCGCGCGGTTATAACCGATACGGAACTGGCGCTGCACGCCTGAGATAGATGCTTTACGCTTTTCGGTGACAAAGTTAACCGCCTGATCGAATAAAGGATCCAGCTCTTCGCCGCCATCAAAGCCACCACCGCCACCTTCGCTTTCAGTGTCGTTAGTAATACCATCGACATACTGTGGACGGCCGCGCGCTTTCCAGTCCTGCACTACGGCGTGCACTTCCTGGTCGCGAACAAATGCACCGTGAACACGCACCGGAGAGGTGGAGTTCGGACCGGAGTAAAGCATATCCCCCATGCCCAGCAGCGATTCAGCGCCCCCCTGGTCGAGGATGGTACGTGAGTCAATTTTGCTTGATACGGTAAACGCAATACGCGTCGGAATGTTCGCTTTAATCAGACCTGTAATAACGTCCACTGAAGGGCGCTGGGTCGCCAGTACAAGATGAATACCCGCCGCACGCGCTTTCTGCGCCAGGCGCGCAATCAACTCTTCTACTTTCTTACCAACGGTCATCATCAGGTCGGCGAATTCATCGACCAGCACGACGATATAAGGAAGTTTTTCCAGCACCGGATGCTGGGCATCCATGCTGTCACCTGGTTTCCAGTACGGATCCGGGATCGGACGGCCCATACGTGCCGCCTCAGCGATCTTCTCGTTATAACCAGCCAGGTTACGCACTCCCAGCGCAGACATCAGCTTGTAGCGACGCTCCATCTCATTGACGCTCCAGCGCAGAGCGTTGGCAGCGTCTTTCATATCGGTCACAACTTCGGTCAGCAGATGCGGAATGCCTTCGTAGACTGACAGTTCGAGCATTTTCGGGTCGATCATGATGAAACGCACATCTTCCGGCTGCGCTTTATAGAGCATGCTGAGGATCATGGCGTTCACACCGACGGATTTACCTGAACCGGTGGTACCCGCTACCAGCAGATGAGGCATTTTCGCGAGATCTGCCACCACCGGATCGCCAGCGATATCTTTGCCCAGCACCACGGTCAGCGGGGATGGGTTATCGCGGAACTTGGTATTATCCAGCACTTCACGCAGGTAAACGGTCTGACGTTTTTTGTTCGGCAGCTCAAGGCCAACGTACGGTTTACCCGGAATCACTTCCACCACACGCACCGCAACAGTGGACAGCGAACGCGCCAGGTCACGGGACAGGTTAGAAATACGCGCAGCTTTTACACCCGGCGCCAGATTCAGTTCAAAACGGGTGATAACAGGACCCGGCGAGTAGTTCACCACGTCTGCCTTGATGCGGAAGTCTGCCAGACGTGCTTCCACCAGACGAGCCATCTGCTCCAGAGCAAATGTATCAACCGGCTCGACTTCAGCCGGAGGCGGCGTCAGCAGATCAAGTGACGGCAGCGGCGTACTCGGACGCTGCAGCGGACGGCTGTCACCGTTACGCATCAGCAGCGGGTGAATCAGGCTCTCCTGCGGCTGTGGCGCTGCCTGCTGGAACTGCGGCGGCTGTTGTTGTGGCTGCTGCGGTTGCGCATACGGCTGCTGAACAGGTTGCTGCGGCTGCACGTATGCCGGTAGTGTTTGCTGGCGCACAGGCTCTGCTTCCGGCATCACGCTCGGGGTGAACAGAGGCTCACTCGGACCATCATCCACCAGATCTTTCATCGGTGAGAACTCGAAATCTGACAATGAGAACGGGTTCGCGCCAGCAGGCTGTTCACCGGAGTAACGCTGTTGCTGCGTTGCCGCAAACTGACGCGCTAATTCGGCTTCTGCCGCGTCATCTTCATCTTCCAGCATCGGTTCATCGTGCTGATAGTCTTCACCGTAGCGTTGATTCTGTTGCGCTGCAAACTGGCGCGCCAGTTCGTCCTGCTGCATTTCATCGGCGTCATCTTCGTACTCTGGTTCGCGCGCTTTTTCCTCAGCCATGCGCTGGGAAGGTAGCTTGATACCGTAAGAGGCAAGCTCACGACGAGTGGGAACGCGGACGCGGTTAGGGCGAGGCAATTGTGGGCCAATACCCTCTTTTACCTGAGGACGTGGTGCGCCACCTGTTGCCAGACTAAAGACAGGCGCAGCCACTGCTGCCGCCACCGTAGCCTGCTTAACGCTTTCCGCTACAGGTGCAACAGCAGGCGTCGGGTCTACCGGTGGAACCGAAACTGAAGGCACCTTCGTAACTGGCTCCTGCACCGGCTCAGGCACAGGCTGATACCAGGCTGCCAGTTGCTCGCGTTCACGAGCCCGGCGCTCTTCCACCTCTTCAAAATAGTACATTGGCGGACGAGAAGGCTTAACCTCTTCCACTACTTCTACTTCAGGTTCAGGCTGTGGCGCTACATAAGGCTGCACAGGTTCAACCGGTTCAGGTACATACTCCTGATACGGCTGGGCCACAGGCTGTTCATATTGCTGCGGTTCATATTCGGGTTGCTGTGGCTGATAAGGTTGTTGCCACTGCTCCTGCTGTACAGGGATGTAGCTTTCTGGTTCAGGCGCGACTACGGGCTCCGGCGTGTGAACACCCGGCGCGGTCTGCCACGCAACCTGAGGCTGCTGAATAACGGATTCCGGTGGTGGAACCGGCGCGGATGGCATCACGGCGTCGACAGGCGCGGCATACGCCTGCGCAGCGGTCGTTGCTGCTGCGGCTGCCGCAACCGGTGCGGTAACGGTTTGGCCATTTAGCAACGGATCGTATTCGTCAAAGTCACCCGGTGTGGCACGGCTACCAGAGAAAAGCACATCATCAGGATCGACGGTGTTACCTGCTGCGCGATACTCAACCTGCTCGTCTTCATCCATGCGCTTACCGGAGAAGAGCGCGGCATCGGTTTTGCGTCCAAGCGGGTTGGCAAATTTCTCAGCTACACGCTGACGACGCGCCAGGGCGCCGCGCAAAATACGCGCACGACGAGATTCACGACGCTGTACAGGTGCATCGTCTTCCTCTTCATCTTCATACTCGTCTTCATCAACCCACGTATCGTCGCGACGGGTACGGTTGCTGGCGAAAGTCAGGATCGTGAGGATAAAGCTGCCGATCTTCTCGGCGATGCTCACCCATGACCAGCCAGTAAACAATGTTAACCCAGCCGCCCAGATGCACAGCAAAGCCAGCGTGCCGCCGCTGCTATGGAGCATCGGTTGCAGTGCAGAACTCAACAAACTGCCGATCACTCCGCCAGAGGCAAAGTACCAGATATCATCGGCATTAATAGCCGCCAGACCACATGAGGTCAGGATCAGCGCCAGCGCGCCAATCAGGCGCAGCGAAACGGCGAAATAGTCGATGTAATCATCGTTCTGACGATGGCGCCACGCAAACCAGCATCCGCCAATGATAATGACGGGAAGGGTATAGGCCATCACACCGAAAATGAAAAACAGCGTGTCCGCAAGCCAGGCACCGGGTACGCCACCTAAATTATGGATAGGCTCATGCCATGCGGTTTGTGACCAACTGGGATCTGAGGGATTAAAACTGAGTAAGGCTGCCATCAGCCAGACGGCAAAAAGGGCAATAACAATCAGCAAAGCCTCGAGGAGACGACGTCCGCTGCTTAGCTTCGATAGTGTGACTTCTTTGTCTTCAGTGTATTCCTGGCTCAAGAAAGGCTCTCCAGGTATCAGGCATATCCTGCCTGTTTGCTAAAACGGACAACAGCGCCGGGACTCCCCGGCACTGTTGCTGTATGGATTAACAGGAGTGTAATCAAACTACGCTGATTTTGCACCTGTTCCGTGTTAGCGCGTCTTAATAACCAGACGATTGCTCTGTTTGACCTCTTCCATTACCACATAAGTACGGGTGTCGTTCACGCCCGGCAGACGCAGCAGGGTCTCACCCAGCAGCTTACGGTAAGCGGACATATCAGGCACACGGGTTTTCAACAGGTAGTCGAAATCACCGGACACCAGGTGACACTCTTGAATTTCTTCAAGTTTTTGTACAGCGGCGTTAAATTGCTCAAACACATCCGGCGCACCACGATTCAGAGTAATCTCAACAAATACCAGAAGTGAGGCATCCAGATAATGCGGGTTCAGCAGAGCAGTATAGCCCTGAATGAAACCCTGTCTTTCCAGTCGGCGCACACGCTCAAGGCATGGCGTCGGGGAAAGTCCCACACGTTTTGAAAGCTCGACGTTGGAAATACGCCCATCCTTTTGCAATTCATTAAGAATGTTACGATCGATACGGTCGAGATCTTTGCCAGGGCGCTTCTTGCTATCTACCATTATTATTGTCTCTCTGTATTCCTTCCCTACTCCTGCCTGGACCCTGTGCACATCACTGTTCAGAGCCTGTACCCGTTAGTCATCACATCGCCTGGTTTTGTATTAGACGCGATGCGGATTCGGGTTCTGTTGGTAAGAAGACCGTTGCCCGAAGGCAGTCACCGACATCACGTATGGCGTCTGTCCACGCCATGCGTAGATTTCACTGACCCGGTAAAAATGGCATTTACGTGCATGCCTATGCGGCATACGGTTAACGCGGTTTTTTTTCTTCCTTGAATGTTTTCGCAAAAGCGCAGGGGATTGTCAAAGCAAAACATCGTTTTTTAGTACAACATGCCGGATATTCATTACGGCAGGGTATTAATCGTCATTTTATTGCCTTACAAACGACCGGTTTTCTGGAGAAAGCGTGATGTTATCGCGCGCCATTCATCGTCCGTGGCTATTACACAGATTGATATCAAAATTGCTGCGCTCTTTTTTTACGGCAACAAATTCCCTACAATCCAGCCAAATGTCTGCCAACAACAATGGGGATCTCATGGGCACGGCTAAACACAGTAAGCTGCTAATCCTTGGTTCTGGACCTGCGGGATATACCGCGGCGGTCTATGCTGCTCGCGCTAACCTGCAACCAGTATTAATTACTGGCATGGAAAAAGGCGGTCAGCTGACCACCACCACCGAAGTGGAAAACTGGCCAGGCGACCCGCACGACCTGACCGGGCCGCTGCTGATGGAGCGTATGCACGAGCATGCCGCAAAATTCGAAACCGAAATTCTGTTCGACCACATCAATAAGGTCGATTTGCAGAACCGTCCGTTCCGCCTGACGGGCGACAGCGGCGAATACACCTGTGACGCACTGATCATCGCCACCGGTGCCTCTGCCCGTTACCTCGGTCTGCCATCCGAAGAAGCGTTCAAAGGCCGCGGTGTCTCTGCCTGCGCCACCTGCGACGGTTTCTTCTACCGCAATCAGAAAGTCGCGGTCATTGGCGGCGGTAATACCGCAGTGGAAGAAGCACTCTACCTGGCGAACATTGCCTCTGAGGTGCATCTCATCCACCGTCGCGACACCTTCCGCGCAGAGAAAATCCTGATCAAACGTCTGATGGATAAAGTAGCGAGCGGCAACATCGTGCTGCACACCAACCGTACCCTGGAAGAGGTGACGGGCGATCAGATGGGCGTTGCGGGTCTGCGTATCCGTGATACCCAGAACACCGATAACGTCGAAACGCTGGAAGTGGCGGGTCTGTTTGTGGCTATCGGTCACAGCCCGAACACCGCGATCTTCGACGGTCAGCTGGAGCTGGAAAACGGCTACATTAAAGTGCAATCGGGTATTCACGGCAACGCGACCCAGACCAGCATCCCGGGTGTGTTCGCCGCTGGCGACGTGATGGACCATATTTATCGTCAGGCGATTACCTCTGCGGGCACCGGCTGTATGGCCGCGCTGGACGCTGAACGCTACCTCGATGGACTGGCTGAACAAGGTAAATAATCTTTACAAGTCAGTAACAAACGTAAATAAAGGCGGCGATAAGTCGCCTTTATTGTCTCACCGTTGTAACATTGCGCTGCCCAATTTCTAATAACGTCACCTGCAAAGTACGCAATGGAAAAAACCCATCAACAAGAGTTAACACGCTGGCTGAAACAGCAAAGCGTTCTTTCCCGCCGCTGGCTTACGATCTCCCGTATTCTGGGGTTCGTCAGTGGTCTGTTGATTGTTGCCCAGGCATGGCTGCTGGCCCGCATTCTTAATCACATGATCATGGAGAACATTCCACGCGAGGCACTCCTGCTGCCCTTTATTGTTCTGATCCTGATTTTTATCCTGCGAGCCTGGGTGGTATGGCTACGTGAGCGTGTCGGGTTTCACGCCGGACAGCATATCCGCTATGAGATCCGCCGTCAGGTGCTTGACCGTCTTCAGGAAGCCGGACCCGCGTGGATCCAGGGAAAACCCGCCGGAAGCTGGGCGACACTGATCCTTGAGCAGATTGACGATATGCACGACTACTATGCTCGCTACCTGCCGCAAATGGCTCTTGCCGTCTTTGTTCCGCTGCTTATTGTGCTCGCCATCTTCCCGGTCAACTGGATGGCTGCGTTGATATTGATGGGCACAGCTCCGCTGATCCCGCTGTTTATGGCGCTGGTCGGCATGGGGGCTGCTGACGCTAACCGTCGTAACTTCCTTGCATTAGGTCGCTTAAGCGGCCATTTTCTCGACCGTCTGCGCGGCATGGAGACGTTACGTATTTTTGGTCGCGGTGAAGCGGAAACCGAAAACATTCGCCAGGCATCGCAAGACTTCCGTCAGCGCACCATGGAAGTGTTACGCCTCGCCTTCTTGTCTTCCGGTGTACTGGAATTCTTTACCTCGCTGTCGATTGCCCTCGTGGCGGTCTACTTCGGCTTCTCCTACCTCGGCGCGCTGGATTTTGGCCATTACGGCACGGCAGTGACCCTTTCTGCCGGGTTCCTGGCGCTAATTCTTGCCCCGGAGTTTTTCCAGCCGCTTCGTGATCTGGGGACCTTCTATCACGCTAAAGCACAGGCGGTTGGCGCGGCCGACAGCCTGAAAACATTCCTGGAAACGCCGCTGGCGCATCCAGAACGGGGTGACGTTACACTGAATGCTAAAGATCCCGTGACCATTGAGGCGCAGGACTTTTCCATTCTGTCACCCGAAGGCAAAGTGCTCGCAGGTCCGCTGAACTTTATCTTACCTGCCGGACAACGCGTAGTGCTCGTCGGCACCAGCGGTTCCGGGAAAAGTTCGCTGCTGAATGCGCTATCCGGTTTTATGGCCTACACAGGTTCACTGCGGATCAACAAAACGGAACTGCGCAACCTCGATCCTGACGCCTGGCGTAAACAGCTCAGTTGGGTAGGCCAAAACCCGCAGCTTCCAGCCTCTACGCTGCGTGAAAACGTGCTGCTGGCGCGCCCGGATGCCCGAGAAGACGAACTGCAATCCGTCCTTGACCGCGCCTGGGTCAGCGAATTTCTGCCGCAACTTCCGCAAGGAGTTGATACCGTGGTCGGCGACCAGTCTGCCGGACTGTCAGTCGGACAGGCGCAGCGTGTGGCGGTTGCCCGTGCGCTGCTTAACCCATGCCAGCTGATGCTTCTGGATGAGCCGGCCGCCAGCCTGGATGCGCACAGCGAGCAGCGTGTAATGGATGCCCTGAATGACGCCTCTCTGCAGCAAACCACCCTGATGGTCACCCATCAGTTGGAAGGTATTGCCGACTGGGACCAGATCTGGGTCATGGAGAACGGTCGTCTTGTTGAGCAAGGCGACTACGCCTCTCTCGTTACCGCGCAGGGACCGTTTGCCGCCCTGCTGGCGAATCGTCAGGAGGACATCTGATGCGTGCTCTGCTGCCTTATCTTGCGCTCTATAAACGCCACAAATGGATGCTGACGCTGGGCATTGTGCTGGCAATTGTCACGCTACTCGCCAGTATCGGCCTGCTCACCCTTTCCGGTTGGTTCCTGTCGGCCTCTGCCGTTGCGGGCGTTGCCGGATTATACAGCTTCAACTATATGCTTCCAGCGGCCGGTGTCCGCGGTACCGCCATCACCCGTACTGCCGGACGCTATTTCGAGCGGCTCGTCAGCCACGATGCTACTTTCCGCGTGCTGCAGCACCTGCGTATCTACACCTTCAGCAAACTACTGCCCCTCTCCCCTGCCGGGCTGGCGCGCTTTCGTCAGGGTGAGTTACTTAACCGTGTCGTAGCGGATGTCGACACGCTGGATCACCTGTACCTGCGCGTGATCTCACCGATCGTGGGCGCATTTGTGGTGATTGTAGTGGTCACGCTGGGACTGTCCGTTCTGGATGTTCCCGTTGCGCTGACGCTGGGTGGGATCATGTTGCTCACGCTCATTATTCTGCCACCGCTGTTTTACCGCGCCGGGAAATCTACCGGGGAAAACCTGACGCGTCTGCGCGGAGATTACCGCCAGCAACTGACCTCCTGGCTTCAGGGGCAGGCAGAACTGACGATTTTTGGCGCCAGCAAGCGCTACCGCGCCCGAATGGAAAGTACGGAACTGAACTGGCATGAGGCCCAGCGCCGCCAGTCGGAACTGACGGCCTTCTCTCAGGCGCTGATGATGTTAATCGGCGGAATTGCAGTCATCGCGATGCTGTGGCTGGCATCAGGTGGTATCGGCGGTAATACGCAGCCAGGTCCGCTGATCGCCCTCTTCGTGTTCTGTGCTCTGGCCGCATTTGAAGCACTGGCACCGGTGACAGGCGCTTTCCAGCATCTGGGACAGGTGATCGCCTCTGCCCTGCGCATCACCCAGATTGCCGAGCAAGAGCCTGAAGTCACGTTCAGTGCCGCGCAGACCACAGTGCCAGAGAACGTTGCGCTTACGCTTGATAATGTCACTTTTGCCTACGACAAACAGGCGCAGAACGCACTGGAAGGTGTGAATCTCGCGGTAAATGCTGGCCAGCGCATTGCCATACTCGGCCGTACCGGCTGTGGCAAATCAACGTTGTTACAGTTGCTGACCCGCGCCTGGGACCCGCAGCGCGGTCAGATTCGTTTCAATGATACGTTGCTGACAGATTTCAGCGAACAGGCTCTGCGCAAAACTGTCAGCGTGGTTCCGCAGCGCGTGCATCTGTTTAGCGCCACACTGCGCGATAACCTGCTGCTGGCAGCACCAGAGGCCTCTGATGATGAACTGAGCGCCATGCTGGAACAGGTTGGACTGCATAAGTTGCTTGAAGATGCAGGGCTAAACAGCTGGCTGGGTGAAGGTGGCCGTCAGCTCTCAGGTGGTGAGCTGCGCCGTCTGGCGATTGCCCGCGCGCTGCTGCACGATGCACCGCTGATGTTGCTCGACGAACCAACGGAAGGTCTGGACGCCACAACCGAGAGCCAAATACTTGATTTACTGACCACTGTAATGACCGGTAAAACCGTTCTGATGGTCACGCACCGTCTGCGCGGACTGGCGAGTTTTGATCAGATAATTGTGATGGACAACGGACACATTATTGAGCAAGGTAGTCACACAGAACTGTTGGCGAAACAGGGTCGCTACTACCAGTTTAAACAGCGTCTGTAGACTATATTTGTACCGATCCTCACTCGCGTATTGGAGTTCTGCTGTCATGCGCCTGGTCCAGCTTTCTCGTCATAATATTGCGTTCCCTTCTCCGGAGGGGGCGCTACGTGAACCCAATGGGTTGCTGGCTCTTGGTGGCGATCTAAGTCCTGCACGACTATTGATGGCCTACCAGCGAGGTATTTTTCCCTGGTTTTCCCCCGGTGACCCGATTTTATGGTGGTCTCCCGATCCACGTGCCGTGCTGTGGCCTGCGCAGTTTCACCTGAGCCGCAGTATGAAGCGTTTCCATGCAAAATCACCGTATCGGGTGACCCTGAATCACGCCTTTGGTCAGGTGATTGAAGGCTGTGCTGAAGACCGCTATGAAGGGACATGGATAACCCGCGATATCATTACCGCCTACCACCAACTCCATGAACTGGGTTACGCCCATTCCATCGAGGTGTGGGAAGGGGGTGAACTCGTCGGCGGTATGTATGGCGTCGCACAAGGGACGCTTTTTTGCGGCGAATCCATGTTCTCCAGAGCGGTTAATGGCTCGAAAACCGCGCTGCTGGTTTTCTGCCGGGAGTTTGCTCAGCGCGGCGGACGCCTGATCGATTGTCAGGTTCTCAATGAGCACACAGCCTCTCTGGGTGCCGTTGAAATCCCGCGACGCCAGTATATCGAGCATCTGGATGCCAGCCGTCAGGAGAAGCTCCCGCGCGACTTCTGGATACCGAGAACGCTCTTTCTGCCCAATGCCTAAATGTTTTCCGCATATTTTTTGTGAGGGTGTTATAATTATGCCGCAGAGTAGCTTCTGCCTGTTGCCCCGCCGCCGTTTGGGACCCTCGCTTCAGATAACGTCCTGACGTTTATCCTGTCGTCTCCCCTTTACGAATGCGCTTCCTGTTCGGTTGTACCGTGACGCTTGGGCAATGCGCCGAAACTGTTTTGCTGCGTTTTAATCGCGCAATTCTTTACTTAATTGATGAATTTCGGCATTATCTTGCCGGTTCAAAACTTGGTAGTGATACCCCAGAGGATTAGATGGCCAAAGAAGACAATATTGAAATGCAGGGTACCGTACTTGATACGTTGCCTAATACCATGTTTCGCGTAGAGCTGGAAAACGGTCACGTGGTAACTGCGCACATCTCCGGTAAAATGCGCAAAAACTACATCCGCATTTTGACGGGCGACAAAGTGACTGTTGAACTGACCCCGTACGACCTGAGCAAAGGCCGCATTGTCTTCCGTAGTCGCTAATTGTTTTCGCCTGTAATGGCAGATGAATATATAAAAGGTCGGGATATTCCCGGCCTTTTTTATTTATGGCTTTAGTGTTGCTGCGTCGGAAGATGTATTGTCATCCACGGTTGTACAGGAGCGATTAAATCCCCCGCCATAGAATGGGCCATATCATGGAGTAATCCCGTGAGATACGGCAACATATCGCGGTCAAAATGCGACACCAGCAGTACGTGGTTTAACGCCCGGCAGTAGTCGCACTTCTCTTCGGTATCTTCCAGTAACCACTCTTTTTGTCGCGGCTGTTCCGCTTCGTCCTCAAATTCCACCACCTGAAAGTCACGCATTGATTCTGTGAGGGCGGATTTCACCTCTTCCAGGTAGGTTTCAAGGCAACGGCATACGGGCTGCGTTTGTGGAAGTGACTTGCAGTCGAGCAGGATTTCGGTGAGCAGTTTACAGCGCTCTGCGAGGGTTGGGAGATCGGGGTTGTGGGAGAGTTCGGTGTAGAGTTGGGCGAAGCTATTAATATCAGTCATATGTGATCCTTTATGCACGCAAGATTGTCTGTGCACACACTTTCAGGACGCCAATCCTGTCACCTGATTTTGTAGGTGCGTCGCCATTTTATTACTGTGTATTTATCCAGCAACTGACTTCGAAAGAAACTGGAAACCGCCTCGCAAAATTCTTCTGCGGCCTGATGCCCTCACCCCGGCCCTCTCCCACAGGGAGAGGGAGAAAAGCAGGCATAAAAAAACCGGGCAAATGCCCGGTTTTTAACATTAACGTTCAACTCAGTGAGCCGCTTCAGGTTTGTGCTTCTGCGCACTCTGGAAATCATACGTCAACTCATTCTTCGCCTGATCCAGCGCCACCGTCACCTGGCCGCCGTCCACCAGCGAGCCAAACAGCAGCTCGTTCGCCAGCGGTTTCTTCAGGTTGTCCTGAATCACACGCGCCATTGGACGAGCGCCCATCGCACGGTCGTAGCCTTTCTCAGCCAGCCAGTTGCGGGCTTCCTGGCTTACTTCCAGCGACACGCCTTTCTGATCCAACTGAACCTGCAGTTCGACGATGAACTTGTCGACAACCTGATGGATCACTTCGGTAGACAAGTGATCGAACCAGATAATGTTGTCCAGACGGTTACGGAATTCCGGCGTAAAGATCTTCTTGATCTCTTCCATCGCATCGGTGCTGTTATCCTGGTGGATCAGGCCGATGGATTTACGCTCGGTTTCACGTACCCCGGCGTTGGTAGTCATCACCAGCACCACGTTGCGGAAGTCCGCCTTGCGCCCGTTGTTGTCGGTCAGTGTCCCGTTGTCCATCACCTGCAGCAGGATGTTGAACACGTCCGGGTGCGCTTTCTCGATTTCATCAAGCAGCAGTACCGCGTGCGGATGCTTGATCACCGCGTCGGTGAGCAGACCGCCCTGGTCAAAGCCCACATAGCCCGGAGGCGCACCAATCAAACGGCTGACGGTGTGACGCTCCATATACTCGGACATATCAAAGCGCAGCAGCTCAATACCCAGCGCTTTGGAGAGCTGTACCGTCACCTCGGTTTTCCCGACACCGGTTGGGCCAGCAAACAGGAACGAACCAACAGGCTTGTGATCATGACCCAGTCCGGCACGGGCCATCTTGATAGCCTCAGTTAAGGCCTCAATGGCTTTATCCTGACCAAAGACCAGCATTTTCAGGCGATTGCCGAGCGTACGCAGCGTGTCGCGGTCGCTCTGAGAAACACTCTTCTCAGGGATACGCGCGATACGAGCCACCACGGACTCAATATCCGCCACGTTAACGGTTTTCTTACGCTTGCTGGCTGGCATCAGGCGCGCACGCGCCCCTGCCTCATCAATTACGTCAATCGCCTTATCCGGCAGATGACGGTCGTTGATGTATTTCACCGCCAGCTCCACCGCCGCACGAACCGCTTTCGCGGTGTAACGCACGTCGTGGTGCGCTTCGTACTTCGGTTTCAGGCCGTTGATGATCTGCACCGTTTCCTCGACGGACGGTTCAGTTACGTCGATTTTCTGGAAGCGACGCGCCAGCGCACGGTCTTTCTCAAAGATGTTGCTGAACTCCTGGTAGGTCGTGGAGCCAATCACGCGGATCTTGCCGCTGGAGAGCAGCGGTTTGATCAGGTTAGCGGCATCCACCTGGCCACCAGAAGCCGCACCTGCACCGATGATGGTATGAATTTCATCAATAAACAGAATGCTGTTGGTGTCCTGCTCCAGCTGCTTTAACAGCGCCTTGAAGCGTTTTTCAAAATCACCACGGTATTTGGTGCCTGCCAGCAGAGAACCGATATCCAGTGAGTAAATGGTGCAATCGGCAATCACTTCCGGCACGTCACCCTGCACGATACGCCAGGCCAGGCCTTCGGCAATCGCGGTTTTACCCACCCCAGATTCCCCCACCAACAGCGGGTTGTTCTTGCGGCGACGGCACAGCACCTGGATCGCGCGCTCCAGCTCTTTATCGCGGCCAATCAGCGGGTCGATACCGCCAACGCGAGCAAGCTGGTTAAGGTTGGTGGTGAAGTTTTCCATACGATCCTCCCCGCCTGCTTGCTCTTCATTATTGTTATTGACCTGATTGCTGGAATCCGATGCCTGGTTAGGCTCGTCTTTTCGCGTTCCGTGAGAGATAAAGTTAACCACATCGAGTCGGCTGACTTCGTGTTTGCGCAGCAGATAAGCAGCCTGCGACTCCTGCTCGCTGAAGATGGCGACCAGGACGTTGGCGCCAGTCACTTCGCTACGTCCGGAAGACTGGACGTGGAAAACCGCGCGCTGCAATACACGCTGGAAGCTGAGCGTCGGCTGAGTGTCGCGCTCTTCTTCACTGGCTGGCAGCACCGGTGTAGTTTGTTCGATGAAGGCTTCGAGTTCCTGACGTAGCGCCACCAGATCCACGGAGCAGGCTTCCAGCGCTTCGCGGGCAGATGGGTTGCTAAGCAGTGCGAGCAGTAAATGCTCGACGGTCATAAACTCATGTCGGTGCTCACGCGCTCTGGCGAAAGCCATATTTAAACTGAGTTCCAGTTCTTGATTGAGCATAGGCACCTCCCCCAATTTTATGCCTTATCAGGCCTTTTCCAGCGTACACAGCAACGGATGCTCGTTCTCCCTCGCGTAGTCGTTCACCATCGCCACTTTGGTTTCCGCCACTTCGGCAGTAAAGATGCCGCAGATCGCTTTGCCACGATAATGAACGGTAAGCATCAGTTGCGTTGCACGTTCTACATCATAAGAAAAGAACTTTTGTAGCACGTCAATAACAAATTCCATCGGCGTGTAATCATCGTTCATTAACATAACTTTATACATAGATGGCGGTTTTAGCGCGTCGCGCACTTTGTCTTCCGCCAGATGGTCAAAATCCAGCCAATCGTTGGTCTTACCCATTATGCATAACCACTTTGAATCTACCTCAGATGTTAGATAACAATCATCTATTACTGTCATCCGCGATGTCTGTCACAAACTGTTGCAATAGCGTTAACTGCTTCAAACTTTGGTTGATTATTGTCCCATCTCCAGCGCCAAACGCTTGACGACTTATTTCGTTTCTCTAAATTGTACAAGCGTGAGATGGCGAGGTTTTGAACAGCCCCCACTCCACCACCGGTTCATTCCATCTTAATTTATAAGATTTACGAAGGATGTCGAAGCATGGAAATGGGTACTGTTAAGTGGTTCAACAACGCCAAAGGGTTTGGCTTCATCTGCCCCGAAGGCGGCGGCGAGGATATCTTCGCTCACTATTCCACCATTCAGATGGATGGTTACAGAACGCTCAAAGCCGGGCAGTCCGTCCGGTTCGATGTACACCAGGGGCCAAAAGGCAATCATGCAAGCCTTATCGTACCCATTGAAGCAGAGACGGTTGCATAGCTCTCTGTTTTATTGTGTACATCCCGCAGTCAAAATGCCAGCCCGATCGGCTGGCATTTTTATTTTCAGCCTATTCACGGGCCAGCGCATCAACCGGATCCAGTCGCGCCGCGTTGCGGGCCGGCAACCAGCCAAACAAAATGCCGGTAAATGTCGAACACAAAAATGCGGTAAGAATAGCCAGCGGTGAGAAACCGATCTCCCAGCCGGGTAAAAAGAGCTGGAGCGTAAATGCAATCATCATCGAGAGCGCAATACCCATTGCACCGCCGACCAGACACACCAGCACCGCTTCAATCAAAAACTGTTGTAGCACATCACTGGCCCTGGCCCCGACAGCCATACGGATGCCAATCTCCCGCGTGCGTTCGGTTACCGACACCAGCATGATATTCATCACCCCGATACCGCCGACGACCAACGAGATCACCGCCACCAGCGTGAGGAACAGCTGAAGAGTACGTGTGGTCTTTTCCGCCGTTTTCAAGAGGCCGTCCATGTTCCAGGTAAAGAAATCTTTCTTCCCGTGACGTAACGTGAGTAACTGTTCCAGTTGCTGCTCGGCCCGGGCGCTGTCGTAACCTTCCTTCACGCGTACGGTGATGGAGTTGAGCCAGGATTGCCCCATGATCCGCCCTGAGATGGTGGTATAGGGCAGCCAGACGCGCAGGATCTTACTGCTGCCAAACATCGACTGCTTCTCTTCCGCCACACCAATGACGGTGGCAGGCATATTCCCCACAAGGATGACTTCCCCCACCACGTTGGTTTTATTGGGGAAGAGTTGCCTGCGTGAATTCGCATCCAGCACCACCACCTGTGCCCTGCCTGCCAGCTGTTCGGCATTAAAGGTGGCACCTTCACTGAAGGTCATGCCGTAGACGTTGAAATAGTCCCCGCTGACGCCATTCGCGCTGGCGGCAACGTCAACATTCCCCACGCGCAGACGGAGGTTTTGCGAAACAGCCGGTGTCGCGGAGTTCACCCACGGCTGCTTCTGAATAGCCTCCAGATCGTTATATTTCAGCGCCTGCTGATACTGCGGCTCGTCGTCGCCAAAGTCTTTGCCGGGATAGACGTCAATAGTATTGGTGCCGATGGCGCGAATATCGGCCAGCACCAGCTGCTTGGCGGCATCGCCCACCACCACAATCGACACCACCGAGGCGATACCAATGATAATGCCGAGCATCGTCAGCAAGGTGCGCATTTTATTAGCCGCCATCGCCAGCCAGGCCATGGTCAGCGCCTCGCGAGAGCCACTGGAAAATTGTCCCCAACCGGTTGACGCAGGCAAGGCTTCTTTCGGTGCTGCCGCTCTGGACTGTCGCGGGGGCGGGTTACTGACCAACTCGCCGTCGTGGATCTCAATGATCCGCTCCGCCTGCGCCGCGACTTGTGGGTCATGCGTCACGATAATCACCGTGTGCCCCTGATCGCGCAACTGATGCAGGATCGCCATGACCTCTTCACCCGAATGGCTGTCGAGCGCGCCGGTCGGTTCATCCGCGAGGATCACCTGTCCACCGTTCATGAGCGCACGGGCAATACTGACTCGCTGCTGCTGACCGCCGGAAAGCTGAGACGGTTGATATTCCACCCGTTCTGCCAGCCCCAGGCGCGTTAATAACGCTTGCGCCCGTTCCAGCCGCTTCTTACGCTCCACACCAGCATAGACCGCGGGCACTTCCACGTTCTGTGCCGCACTTAGATGAGAAAGCAGGTGGTAACGCTGGAAGATAAAACCGAAGTGTTCGCGCCGCAGTTTTGCCAGCGCGTCACCATCAAGCGTAGAGACATCCGTCCCCGCCACGCGATAGGTACCGCTGGTGGGTTTATCCAGGCACCCGAGAATATTCATCAGCGTCGATTTACCGGAACCAGACGCCCCGACAATAGCCACAATTTCGCCAGCCTCAACGCGTAACGAAATCCCCTTCAGCACCTCCACCGGGCCGTCGCCCGACGGGTAGCTGCGACGAATGTCATTCAGCTCAAGCAGCGCCGTCATTTAGGCGCTCCGGGCAGGCTTTCGCTGGTGACAACCTCCTCACCCTCTTCCAGCCCTTTCACTACTACCACGTCGGTGTCGTTGCGCGCGCCAATCAGCACTTCTCGCTCACGCGTTTCGCCATTACGCAGCACCTTCACCTTATAACGTCCCTCGCCAGTGGATTCACCCAGCGCGGAGAGTGGGATGGTCAGCACGTTTTTCACGCCAGTGAGCTGAATATGCACCTGTGCGGTCATGTCCAGACGCAGAACGCCCTGCGGGTTGGGCACCTCAAAACGGGCATAGTAGAAAATGGCGTCGTTGACCTTTTCCGGCGTCGGCAGAATATCTTTCAGCACACCTTCATAGCGCGTTTGCGGGTCGCCGAGCACTGTAAACCAGGCATTCTGCCCAGGTTTAAGATGAATGACATCCGCCTCTGAGACCTGAGCTTTCACCAGCATGGTGCTCATGTCTGCCAGCGTCAGAATGTTTGGCGCCTGCTGAGCGGCAATAACCGTCTGGCCCTGAAGCGTCGTGATCTGGGTGACTTCCCCGGCCATCGGGGCAACAATTTGCGTGTAATCGAGGTTGGTTTTCGCCGTATCCAGTGAGGCCTGATTGCGCTTGATTTGTGCATCAATAGTGCCAATCTGCGCCTGCTTGACTGCCAGTTCAGTGGTGGCGGTATCTAAATCTTGTTTCGAAATAGCCTGAGTTTTGGCAAGCGCCTGCTGGCGGGTGAGCGTCACCTGGGCGAGGTTACGCTCTGCCAGTGCCTGTGCACGCTGCGCCCGCAGTTCCATCAGCGTCGCTTCCACCTCACGGATCTGGTTCTCAGCCTGTTCAGGGTCGATTACCCCAAGCAACTGACCTTTTTTCACCTTGTCGCCAATCTCTACCGACAACGTTTTCAACTGGCCGCTGACCTGAGCGCCGACATCAACCTTGCGCAGGGCATCAAGTTTGCCCGTTGCGAGGACGTTTTGCTGCAGTTCGCCCGGGCGAACAATCAGTGTCTGATACTGTGGCACAGGCGCATTAAGCACCTGCCAGAGCCAGTATCCGCCAACCAAAACCACGACCGCCAGCAGCAGAAACAGCGTTCTGCGTTTTCCCTTGAGGTTCATAAATATTCCAAATAAATGTTCTGGCAATTATCAGTGTTGATTTTATCTAAACGACTCCTCAACGAAACCCCTGATTCCCGAAATCGTCACAATTTGTTTACGAGATGTTGAACGTTCGCCTGCTGAAATGAAGCTCTTCAACAAGAAGCAGGATCTATCATGTCTTCCATCGTCGATACACCTTTTTCAAACCTGCCGCAGCCTAAATCAGGCTGGCAGCTGTTCAAAAATCTGGCTTTCGGTCAGCTCACACCAGGGCTTGCGTGGAAGAACCCCTCCTATCGACGTAAATTCATGTTACGTTCGCTGGCGTCACCTGTTAGCACTGCGCGCCTGTTAACGAGCCTTGCAAATCAACCGCGTCTGATGCAGATGCTGCAGGTACAACCTGGGCTGCCATGCCGGTTGCATCGTCCCTGGTTAACGGTGAACATGGATAGTCAGCACGCACTGGAATCCCTGAACTGGCACTATCAAATGATGAGCCGCCAGCTTCCTGCGACACTGCTGAATGGTTATCTTTCTAAACAGGGCTTCACGCTGCTGACCTTAACCGGCAAAGATGAGCAGCAATTTACCGTTCGTCTGTGCGCTGATGCATTCCTGGATAAAGAGGGAGAAGCCACCCTTGCTTTCTGTGACAGCCAGAACACGGTGCTGGCAGAAATGACCTTTACGTTGTGCCAGTCTGAGGAAAAAGTGACGCTGTTTATCGGCGGTTTGCAGGGTGCAAAAGCACATGTTCCGCACGAGCTTATCCAGGGGGCAACGAAAGCCTGTCATGGCCTGTTCCCGAAACGTCTGCTCGTTGAGGCCGCAATGACGCTCGGCACGGCTTTCCCGGTAGAACAGATTGTTGCCGTCAGTAACTCCACCCATATTTATCGCAGCTGGCGTTATCGCAAGAAAAAAGAGGGAAAACTGCTGGCCGATTACGACAGTTTCTGGGTCTCCATTGGTGGTGAAAAACAGGATAACGGTAACTTTAGGCTGCCGCTTGTCATGCCACGTAAACCGATGGAAGAAATTGCGAGCAAAAAACGTTCCGAATATCGCCGCCGCTACGAACTGCTGGATAGCCTGATTCAGCAAGTGAACCAGGCGACCCAATCTTAATCCGCTTTCCCGCGTGCCAGCCACAGCACGCGGGAGAACATCTTACGCAGCAACGTCGGTACCGACTCCACGCCCCGCCTCCCCGCTTCCGTCGCCACTTCAATGGCTAAATCCGGTTTTGAAGAACGGTGAATGGCTTTGGCAATCACGCGCCGCATGTTCATCGGGACATCGACTGGCACCATCGCAATTCTGTGGAAGACGTCGTCAAACCCCTGACGATACATAAAATGCTCCATGTCCATCGCGGGCAGCATGGTTAAATGGTCGCGCTCTTCTTCTCGCTCATCATTCAGCAGGCTACGCACAGTTGAGGCATATTTTTTACCCGCTTCGTCGCCGTCGACCAGGACATGCCACTCGATCCCCATCCGGCGGGCAAATTTTATCAATGGTTTTAATCCCGACTGGGCAAATTCGATCACCTTAATGCCTTCGGCATCAAAATGGTGGCCGCACTGGCGCGCCAGTTCGTTGATGACCCAGGTTTCCGTTTCCCCCTCCACCAACAGCCAGCAGCGGGCAAAAAGCGACGATGCTCGATTAAAGCGAATATGAAACGCGATACGACGCCCGTCTTCCGCGTTCAGACCGCCAGGCCCGAGCCGGTAAGCAGAAACACGCGAAGATTCACGCACCAGACGGCAGACGTGTTCAACCGGCGTCAACGATAATAACTCCCCGGAATTGGTGGTGGTAATGCGCTGGAGCGGCAGCAGATTCAGCAGATGCCATGCCACGGAAAGCATAATGGGATGCAGACGGGTCTCAGGATCCTCCACCAGCAGCAGCGGCCGGGCGTCCCGGTCAAGACGAACGGTTCCTTTGGCCTGAAGAAGTGTCGAAAACAGCCCCAGCAAAATCACCCGATGGGTACGGCCTCCAGGCCGGTCGATCATCCGGTTAATGATATCGAGGTAACGCCAGCTTCGTTGCTCATCATGAGAGCGTCGGCGCATCAGACGATGGCGCGACTCCGACGTTCCCTGTTCGGAAAAATAGTGCTCGAGAAGTTGCACCATCGCGGACAATCCCTGTCGGATTTGACCATCGGTCAGATTTTGCGGACGCGAAACCAGCTCTCTGGCTAGGAAATCCAGCTCCCGGGCCGTGACTTCCACTTCCGGCATATGCGGTACGGTACCGTTACGGATACGCCGCATAAAGCGTGCATCACGCAAGCGTAGTACCGGCGTCAGGCGGGTCAGGTGGCGCGCCAGATCGTCGATATTATCCAGGGGGATCGGGTTGGCTTTCTCATCAAGAAAATCGCGCAGGGTGAGTACCCCCTCGTTTTCCGACATCTCGCCTTCGAGCCGATAGAAAATGCGATGGAAATCGTCATCACATGGCACCCAGCAAGGCGACAACGGGCGGAAGCGACGCACGCGATGACGTCCTGGCTCGGATTCCCGGAACGTCAGAATAATATGCAGATGCTTCTCACGGCCCGTGATGTCACCCGGGGGGAACCAGAAATCGTCGTGGACGAAGTGATACAAATCATCTTCGGGCGAAAGCAGCAACGTCAGCGCATCCAGCAGGCTGGACTTACCCCAGGCGTTCTCACCGATCAGGACGTTGTTCTGCTCCAGATGCAGCGACAGGCGGTTAATCCCGCGAAACCCGACAATTTCCACACGTTCGAGAAGCATAAATCCCCCGCGAAATGACCACTTTTTCCTTTAAGTTATCAGCAGTATAGCGGGAGGCGTTCTGTCACGACAGCATAACATTCGTCCTTGCGAGAATTGGTCTATGCTCTATTTACCGCTTATTTGAACAAGGATTGACATCACATTGCCTTAAATCAAATTAATCGAATTTATTTAAGTGGCGAAGGGGTGTTGTTGGTTTTTAGAATAACGGCTCTTTGAGTCGTCATCCCTTTATGGCGATATATCCCGTACGCGGGAAAGCGTGCGGAAATTTATTATTGAGGTGGTTATGTTTAGAAAATTGGCAGCAGAATGCTTTGGTACATTCTGGCTGGTATTTGGTGGCTGTGGTAGCGCCGTTCTCGCTGCGGCATTCCCGGAATTAGGCATTGGTTTTGTCGGTGTCGCACTGGCGTTCGGTTTAACCGTATTAACCATGGCCTTTGCCGTAGGGCATATTTCGGGTGGTCATTTTAACCCGGCGGTGACATTGGGCTTATGGGCGGGCGGCCGTTTCCCTGCGAAAGAGGTCATTGGCTACATCGTCGCTCAGGTAGTGGGCGGTATTATTGCGGCAGCAGTGCTTTACGTGATTGCCAGCGGTAAAGCCGGCTTCGACGCTGCAGCCAGCGGTTTTGCCTCTAACGGCTTCGGTGAACACTCACCTGGCGGCTACTCTATGCTGTCTGCCATCGTGATTGAAATTGTGCTGACCGCAGGCTTCCTGCTGGTGATCCACGGCGCAACTGACAAACACGCGCCAGCAGGCTTTGCCCCTATTGCCATTGGTCTCGCACTGACCCTTATCCACCTGATTTCTATTCCAGTCACTAACACCTCCGTCAACCCGGCACGCAGTACCGCCGTCGCCATTTTCCAGGGCGGTTGGGCGCTTGAGCAGTTGTGGCTGTTCTGGGTAATGCCAATCATTGGCGGTATTCTGGGCGGCGTGCTGTATCGCACCCTGCTGGAAAAACGCGATTAATGATTTTCTCCCTCTCCCGTGGGAGAGGGTTGGGGTGAGGGCATCAGGCCGCACAACCCCACATACACTCAAGCCGGGTAAGGCGCAGTCGCCACCCGGCTTTCTTTTTGCCGCTTTACTGAACAGCCTTTATTGGGTAGTGTCACTGACGCTTAACAGATACTCAAAAGGACCAGCTGTTCATGTTTTCAGGACTCCTCATCATTCTGCTGCCCCTGATTGTGGGCTACCTTATCCCGCTGCATCGAGAATCTGCATTACGGCTTATCAACCGTTTTCTCAGCTGGATTGTTTACGTCATTCTTTTCTTTATGGGGATAAGCCTGGCATTCCTGGATAATCTGGCCAGCAATCTGCTGGCGATCCTGCATTATTCTGCCGTGACTGTTGTGGTTATTTTGCTCTGTAATATCGCCGCATTATTCTGGCTTGAACGCACTGTTCCGTGGAAAAATCACCATCATCAGGAAAAACTCCCTTCCCGAATTGCAATGGCGCTGGAATCATTAAAACTGTGCGGCGTCGTGGTACTTGGTTTTGTACTTGGACTCAGCGGATGGGCATTTTTACAACACGCAACGGAAGCCAGCGAATATACCCTGATATTCCTGCTGTTCCTGATCGGTATTCAGCTACGAAATAATGGTATGACCCTGAAGCAGATTGTCCTTAATCGCCGGGGAATGATGGTCGCGGTTATCGTTATCGCCAGTTCTCTGGTCGCAGGAGTTATTAACGCCTTTATTCTCGGCCTGCCGCTCAAAACCGGTCTGGCAATGGCATCAGGATTCGGCTGGTATTCCCTCTCCGGGATTCTGCTGACCGAATCGTTCGGCCCGGTGATTGGTAGCGCCGCCTTCTTTAACGACCTGGCACGAGAATTAATTGCCATTATGCTGATCCCGGGTCTGGTGCGTCGCAGTCGCTCTACGGCGCTGGGCCTGTGTGGTGCCACGTCAATGGACTTTACCTTACCGGTCCTCCAGCGTTCGGGCGGGCTGGAAATGGTGCCTGCGGCCATCGTACACGGTTTTATTCTAAGTCTGCTGGTTCCCGTTCTGATGGCATTGTTCTCTGCCTGATACCTCTAAGGCGGTAGAATCTCTGCCGCCAAAATTGCGCTAAATCAATATCCCTCTATTTTGTAGAAGAAAGCCCTTTTCACCACTCCACCACAGGCATAATCTCAAACATGTATATTAAATATAACTTTAACAGGTGTGATTATGTTTTGTGTGCAATGTGAACAAACCATCCGTACTCCGGCAGGTAATGGCTGCTCTTACGCGCAAGGTATGTGCGGCAAAACCGCAGAAACATCAGACCTGCAGGACCTGCTGATTGCTACCCTGCAAGGCCTCTCCGCATGGGCATTCAAAGCCCGCGAATATGGCATTGTCGACCACTATGTAGACAGCTTCGCCCCGCGCGCCTTTTTCTCGACGCTGACTAACGTCAACTTTGATTCACCTCGCATCGTCGGGTATGCCCGTGAGGCCATCGCTCTGCGAGAAGCGCTGAAAGCACAGTGTCAGAAGGTTGATGCTAACGCTCGCGTTGAAAACCCCATGTCAGAACTTCAACTGGTGAGTGATGACCTGGGCGACCTGCAGCGTCAGGCAGCAGAGTTCACCCCAAATAAAGACAAAGCGGCGATTGGCGAGAATATCCTCGGCTTGCGTCTGCTATGCCTGTACGGTCTGAAAGGCGCCGCGGCCTATATGGAGCACGCACATGTGCTCGGTCAATACGACAACGACATCTACGCCCAGTACCACAACATCATGGCGTGGCTCGGCACCTGGCCTGCAGATATGAACGCGCTGCTTGAGTGCTCGATGGAAATCGGCCAGATGAACTTCAAAGTGATGAGTATTCTCGACGCCGGTGAAACCAGCACCTATGGTCACCCAACGCCCACCCAGGTCAATGTCAAAGCAACCGAAGGCAAATGTATCCTGATTTCCGGTCATGACCTGAAAGATCTTTATAACCTCCTGAAGCAAACCGAAGGTACAGGCGTTAACGTCTATACCCACGGTGAAATGCTGCCGGCTCACGGGTATCCAGAGCTGCGTAAATTCAAACATCTGATCGGTAACTACGGCAGCGGCTGGCAAAACCAGCAGGTTGAGTTTGCCCGCTTCCCGGGCCCAATCGTGATGACCTCTAACTGCATCATCGACCCGACCGTAGGCGCGTATGATGACCGTATCTGGACCCGCAGCATCGTCGGCTGGCCGGGTGTAAGCCACCTTGAGGGCGATGACTTTGGTCCGGTCATCAAGCAAGCGCAGCAGATGGCGGGTTTCCCGTACAGTGAAATTCCACACCTTATTACCGTCGGTTTTGGCCGTGAAACACTGCTCGGGGCCGCAGATACACTGATTGATCTCGTCAGCCGAGAAAAACTGCGCCACATCTTCCTCGTCGGTGGCTGTGACGGCGCGCGCGGCGAGCGTAACTACTTCACTGATTTCGCCACCCGCGTGCCGGAAGACTGCCTGATCCTGACGCTGGCCTGCGGTAAATACCGCTTCAATAAACTGGACTTCGGTAACATCGAAGGTCTGCCGCGCCTGGTGGATGCTGGTCAATGTAATGATGCCTACTCTGCAATCATCCTGGCGGTCACACTGGCGGAAAAACTGGGCTGCAGCGTGAACGATCTTCCGCTGTCGCTGGTGCTCTCCTGGTTTGAGCAGAAAGCGATCGTCATCCTGCTGACCTTGCTCTCTCTCGGCGTGACGAACATCGTCACCGGCCCCACTGCACCGGGCTTCCTGACACCGGATCTGCTGGCCGTGCTGAATGAAAAATTCGGTCTGCGTTCGGTGACGAATGTTGAAGACGATATGAAGCAACTGTTGAGCGCGTAAGGAGTTATTCATGACCATGCCAACCTCACAATGTCCGTGGCGGATGCAGGTTCATCACATCCATCAGGAGACGCCGGATGTGTGGACACTGTCACTGCTGTGCCATGACTACTATCCGTACCGTGCAGGGCAGTATGCGCTGGTCAGTGTCCGCAACACGGCGGACACCCTGCGCGCCTACACAATCTCCTCGACGCCGGGCGTGAGTGAGTACATTACGCTCACCATCCGTCGTATTGATGATGGTGCTGGCTCGCAATGGCTGACCCGGGACGTGAAACGCGGGGATTATATCTGGCTCTCTGACGCGCAGGGTGATTTCACCTGTGACGACAAAGCCGAAGATAAATTCCTGCTGCTGGCAGCGGGTTGTGGCGTAACACCGATTATGTCGATGCGCCGCTGGCTGGCGAAGAACCGCCCACAGGCTGATGTGCAGGTGATCTTCAGCGTGCGTTCTCCGGAAGATGTTATTTTTGCCGAAGAATGGCGCGACTATCCGGTCACACTGGTGGCGGAACATAACGCAACCCAGGGTTTTGTGCCCGGTCGTCTGAGCCGCGAGCTGCTGCAAAGTGTGCCTGATATCGCGAATCGTACCGTGATGACCTGCGGCCCGGCGCCGTATATGGATATCGTGGAAGCGGAAGTGAAGACCCTGGGTGTGGCCCGCTTTTTCAAAGAGCAGTTCTTTACCCCCGTGGCAGAAGCGGCAACCAGCGGGATTAAATTCAGCAAACTGCAACCTGCACAGACTTTCTTTGGCCGTGTGGGGACGACACTGCTGGAGGCGCTGGAAAGCAATAAAATCCCCGTGGTGGTGGCCTGTCGTGCAGGTGTGTGCGGTTGCTGCAAAACCAAAGTGGTGGATGGCAACTACACGGTTACCAGCACCATGACGCTGACCGACGCAGAAATTGCAGAAGGTTACGTGTTGGCCTGCTCGTGTCATCCGCAGGGTGATCTCGTCCTCGCATAAACGTTAAACGTTCGATCACAGGCCCGGTAAGCGCTAGCGCCTCCGGGCTTGTATAATCCTCACCGCCACGCAGGACCTTTCCCTACCGCAAACCGCCCTGCCCCTAAAAACGCGACTGCCAGCGAGCCGATAAAGAAATACACCAGGCTTTCAATTCCCCATGCTCCGACAGCGTCAAGGGTGAACGTTTCACCGATGCCCACCATTAACCACGCCACAATCATCGTAAACGCCAGCACCAGCGCGGCCGGGCGCGTAAAGAGGCCAATGATAATCAGGATCGGTGCCACTACTTCGCCAACCAACACGCCATAGGCGATAAACCCCGGCAACCCTTTTTCCACCAGCATGCCGCTGATGAATCCCACGCCGCCAAACAGCTTATGCAAACCGTGAAACAGCATTAGCCCACCGACGGCAAGTCGTAACAAGAGTTTGCCAGAATCGTCGTACGATAGCTTTTCATTAACAGCAATTAACAATGATTTAACCATTTGAAATGATTCCTGTTTTCACTGAGGTATAACCAGATTATGCCGAATAATTGCGCATGAACAGCACCTTTTAATTGGGGGGATGCGGCGGGCAATACGGAGACTTTCTTCTAAGCTTGTAAGCGATATCACTAAAAGGAGATGGACAACCATGAAACAAACTGTGGCTGCATACATAGCGAAAACCCTGGAACAAGCAGGCGTAAAACGTATCTGGGGTGTCACCGGCGATTCACTTAACGGACTGAGCGACAGTCTCAACAAGATGAAAACCATTGAATGGATGCCGACCCGTCATGAGGAGGTCGCCGCCTTTGCCGCCGGTGCCGAAGCCCAGCTCACCGGTGAACTGGCTGTCTGCGCCGGGTCATGTGGCCCGGGAAACCTGCATTTAATCAACGGTCTGTTCGATTGCCACCGCAACCATGTGCCCGTTCTGGCGATTGCCGCTCATATTCCATCGACAGAAATCGGCAGTGGCTATTTTCAGGAGACGCATCCTCAGGAGCTGTTCCGTGAATGTAGCCACTATTGCGAGCTCGTTTCGACCCCCGAGCAAATCCCGCAGGTTCTGGCGATCGCCATGCGCAAAGCCGTGCTAAACCGCGGTGTTTCCGTGGTCGTGTTACCTGGTGACGTCGCGCTCAAGGCCGCACCAGAAACCGCCAGCAGCAACTGGTATCATGCGCCACAGCCGGTGGTGACGCCAGCCGAAGAAGAGCTGAAAAAACTGGCGCAACTGCTGCGCTATTCCAGCAATATCGCCCTGATGTGCGGCAGCGGCTGCGCAGGTGCGCATAGAGAATTACTTGAGTTCGCCGGTAAGCTCAAAGCGCCGATCGTCCACGCCCTGCGCGGCAAAGAGCATGTTGAGTACGATAACCCCTACGACGTGGGTATGACCGGCTTGATCGGTTTTTCCAGCGGCTTCCACACGATGATGAATGCCGACACGCTCATTTTGCTCGGCACGCAGTTCCCTTATCGTCCGTTCTACCCGACGGACGCTAAAATCATTCAGATTGATATCAACCCCGCCAGTATCGGCGCGCACAGCAAGGTCGATATGGCGCTGGTGGGCGATATCAAATCCACCCTTGCCACCCTGTTGCCGTTGCTGGAAGAGAAAACCGATCGCACATTCCTTGATAAAGCGCTGAGCGATTATCGCGATGCCCGCAAAGGGCTGGACGACCTCGCCAAACCGAGCGACAAAGCCATTCACCCGCAGTATCTGGCGCAGCAGATCAGCCATTTTGCTGACGATGACGCCATCTTTACCTGCGACGTGGGCACCCCAACCGTGTGGGCAGCACGCTATCTGAAAATGAACGGTAAACGTCGCCTGCTCGGCTCGTTCAACCACGGTTCGATGGCCAACGCCATGCCGCAGGCGCTGGGGGCGAAAGCCACGGCACCGGAACGTCAGGTCGTGGCGATGTGCGGCGATGGCGGGTTCAGCATGCTGATGGGTGATTTCCTGTCGGTGGTGCAGATGAAGCTCCCGCTTAAAATCGTGGTTTTCAACAACAGCGTGCTGGGCTTTGTGGCGATGGAGATGAAGGCCGGCGGCTACCTGACGGACGGCACTGAGCTGCACGACACCAACTTCGCGCGCATCGCCGAGGCTTGTGGCATCACCGGTATTCGCGTGGAAAAAGCGTCAGAGGTGGATGAAGCCCTGCAACGCGCCTTTTCCATTGACGGTCCGGTACTGGTGGACGTAGTGGTCGCCACAGAAGAGCTGGCGATCCCACCGCAAATCAAACTGGAACAGGCCAAAGGCTTTAGCCTCTACATGCTGCGCGCCATCATCAGCGGCCGTGGTGATGAGGTGATCGAACTGGCAAAAACAAACTGGCTCAGGTAAAACATCTGGCATCGCCTTTTAAATATAAGGACATGCCATGATTGATTTACGCAGTGATACCGTAACCCGTCCGAGCCGCGCCATGCTCGAAGAGATGATGGCCGCTCCGGTCGGGGACGACGTCTATGGTGACGATCCGACGGTTAATGAGCTGCAGCGCTATGCTGCAGAGCTCAGCGGAAAAGAGGCCGCTCTGTTCCTGCCAACCGGCACTCAGGCTAACCTGGTGGCGCTGCTGAGCCACTGCGAGCGCGGCGAAGAGTACATTGTCGGCCAGGGCGCGCATAACTATCTGTATGAAGCAGGCGGTGCGGCGGTGCTCGGCAGCATTCAGCCGCAACCGATTGACGCCGCGCCTGACGGCACCCTCCCGCTTGATAAGGTCGCTGCGAAAATCAAAGCTGACGATATTCACTTTGCGCGCACAAAACTGCTCAGTCTGGAAAACACCCATAACGGTAAAGTTTTGCCGCGCGAGTATCTGAAGGCGGCGTGGGAATTTACCCGTGAGCGTAAACTGGGGCTGCACGTGGATGGCGCACGCATCTTTAACGCCGTGGTGGCGTACGGTTGCGAGCTAAAAGAGATCACGCAATATTGCGATTCATTCACTATTTGCCTCTCTAAAGGGTTGGGTACGCCCGTGGGTTCCCTGCTGGTCGGTAATGCGGACTACATTAAACGTGCCAACCGCTGGCGTAAAATGACCGGCGGCGGGATGCGTCAGGCGGGTATTCTGGCGGCGGCCGGGCTGTATGCCCTGAAAAACAACGTGGCACGTCTGAAAGACGATCATGACAATGCCGCATGGATGGCGACACAGCTGCGCGAAATAGGTGCCGATGTAATGCGCCACGATACCAACATGCTGTTCGTTCGCGTGGGTGAAGAACACGCTGCCGCGCTGGGTGAATTTATGAAAGCCCGTGGCGTGCTGATCAATGCCTCACCTGTCGTGCGCCTGGTCATGCATCTCGATGTTAATCGTGAACAGCTGTCAGAAGTGGTGAAACACTGGCAGGCGTTTTTACAGCGTTAAGGAGCCTCACGTGCCGCAACGAATTCTGGTGCTTGGCGCCAGCGGGTATATCGGTCAGCACCTCACCGCGGCGTTAAGCCAGCAGGGGCATCAGGTGCTGGCAGCGGCACGGAACACCGAACGTCTGCAAAAACTCAATTGGCCTGGCGTCACCTGCCATAACGTTGACCTCAACTGGCCGAAGGAACTTCCCGCGCTGCTGGAAGGGGTCGACACACTTTACTACCTGGTGCACAGCATGGGCGAAGGCGGCGATTTTATCGCCCACGAGCGTCAGGTGGCGATGAACGTCCGCGATGCCTTGCTGCAAACGCCGGTGAAACAGGTGATTTTTTTAAGCTCACTCCAGGCTCCCGAACATGAGCAATCCGATCATCTGCGAGCCCGCCAGCTGACGGCTGAAACCCTGCGCGGCGCAACTATTCCTGTTACCGAACTGCGCGCCGGAATTATCGTCGGTGCAGGCTCTGCTGCCTTCGAAGTGATGCGCGATATGGTCTACAACCTGCCAGTCCTCACGCCGCCGCGCTGGGTCCGTTCGCGCACCACGCCGATTGCGCTGGAGAATTTACTGCATTACCTGGTGGCCCTGCTGGATCACCCTGCAGAGCAACACCGCGTGCTGGAGGCGGCAGGCCCGGAAGTGCTGAGTTATCAGGAGCAGTTCGAGCATTTCATGCGCTTCAGCGGCCGTAAACGCTGGCTGATCCCTGTTCCCTTCCCGACTCGCTGGATTTCGGTGTGGTTTTTGAATGTGATCACCTCTGTGCCGCCGACGACCGCCAAAGCGCTGATCCAGGGGCTGAAACATGATTTACTGGCGGACGATCGGGAGTTGCGCGCCCTCATTCCCCAGAAGCTGATCCACTTTGATGATGCCGTACACAATACGCTGAAAGAAGAAGAGCAACTGGTGAACTCCAGCGACTGGGGTTACGACGCCCAGGCGTTTGCCCGCTGGCGACCAGAGTATGGTTACTACCCGAAACAGGCTGGCTGCACCGTAAAAACGCAGGCAAGCCTGGCGGCGCTGTGGGACGTGGTGAACCAGATTGGCGGCAAAGAACGTTATTTCTTCGGCAATATTCTCTGGCAAACACGTGGAGCAATGGATCTGCTGGTAGGGCACAGGCTGGCAAAAGGTCGCCCGGCGCGCCCGTATCTTGAGGTGGGCGATACAGTAGACAGCTGGAAGGTGATTATCGTTGAGCCAGAAAAACAGCTGGCACTGCTGTTCGGTATGAAAGCCCCGGGGCTGGGCCGACTCTGCTTTACACTGAAAGACAAAGGCGACCATCGTGAACTGGACGTCCGCGCCTGGTGGCATCCGCACGGGATGCCGGGTCTGTTCTACTGGTTGTTCATGATCCCCGCACATCTGTTTATCTTCCGGGGAATGGCGAAACGGATTGCGCAACTGGCAGAACTGAAGACGGAAAAGATCTAAATAAAACTCTCTTTCTTTCACCTTTCCCATTGCAACCCGCCGTAATTCACGAAAGAATGCGCACGAAATTCTTTTTCAACACAGTGGATTGATATGAAGGTACTGGTTACCGGGGCGACCAGCGGCTTAGGCCGAAATGCGGTCGAATTTCTTCGCAACAAAGGCATCAGCGTCAGGGCTACCGGTCGCAACGAAGCGATGGGAAAACTGCTGCAAAAAATGGGCGCAGAGTTTGTCCATGCTGACCTGACGGAGCTGGTCTCCTCTCAGGCGAAAGTGATGCTCGCCGGTATCGACACGCTGTGGCACTGCTCCAGTTTCACCTCTCCGTGGGGAACCCAGGAAGCCTTTGACCTCGCTAACGTGCGGGCAACCCGCCGTCTGGGCGAATGGGCCGTTGCCTGGGGCGTGCGTAACTTTATCCATATCTCCTCCCCGTCACTCTATTTCGACTATCACCACCATCGTGACGTACAGGAAGATTTCCGCCCGGCACGTTTTGCCTGTGAGTTCGCCCGCAGCAAGGCAGCCAGCGAAGAGGTGATTGACCTGCTGGCGCAGTCAAACCCGCATACCCGTTTTACAGTACTGCGTCCGCAGAGCCTGTTCGGGCCGCACGACAAAGTGTTCATTCCGCGTCTGGCACAGATGATGCACCATTACGGCAGCGTGCTGTTGCCACGTGGCGGCGATGCGCTAGTGGATATGACCTACTACGAAAATGCAGTCCACGCCATGTGGCTGGCAAGTCAGCCGGACTGCGATACGCTCATTTCTGGCCGGGCATACAACATCACTAACGGCGAGCCGTGCTCGTTACGCAGTATTGTGCAGCGACTGATTGATGAACTGCAGATCAACTGCCGTATTCGTTCAGTGCCCTACCCAATGCTGGATATAATTGCCCGCAGCATGGAGCGTTTTGGCAGTAAATCGGCAAAAGAACCTGCGCTGACGCACTATGGAGTATCAAAGCTCAACTTTGATTTCACGCTGGATATTACCCGCGCAGAGAACGAGCTGGGGTATAAACCGATCGTGACGCTGGATGAAGGGATTGTGCGCACGGCGGCGTGGTTGCGGGATCACGGGAAGCTTCATCGCTAGCCTTTTTGCCCGGTGGCAGCTTCGCCTTACCGGGCCTGCAACAGCACAGTGCAAACACGAAAACGGCAACCTCTCGGTTGCCGTTTGCTTTTACAGTGCCGTCCAGGCGTCAGACCATGCCAGACCTGCGCCGGGTTCATAGTATGCCGGAGCCGTGTTACACCAGCCGCTGTACGGGAACGGTTTGCACTGGAACAGTTTACCGTGGTTGTTCACGATATCACCTGCTTTGTACTTACTGTTCGCACTCCACGCAGCGTAAGAGCCGGATGTCCCTTCGTCCTGAGACGGAACCGCTTTCGCCTTCACGTTCAGCAGATAAGAGGTTGTACTGCTCAGTTCACCGTCGCTAACAGTGAGGCTGATTTCTATCTGCTGAGTCGTCGCCGCTTCTGGTGCTCTGAAAGTCACAACCGCTTTATCCTGACCCGTCACAGTCTGGCCATCCTGAGCACGCCAGGTGTAAGTCAGCTGGTTACCATCAGCATCCGTCGAACCTTCGGCGCTCAGTGAAACCTGCGCACCGGCGTCAACCGCACCAATTGGGCCGGCAATATGCGCGACCGGTGCGTGATTCACCGCCGCCGGTTCTGCCGGCGTTTCATCCGGAATAGGTGTTGGTGCCGGAGCCGGGGTTTCATCCGGCGTGGTGGCAGAGCCTTCGTCGTTAACGATGTTCACTTTAAAGAACTTCTGCACGCACTTGCTGTAGTCGCCCTCTTTGAACGCACTGAACGGTGTCTGGTAACCTACCAGCTGACACGAGTAGGTTTCGCCGCTCGGCGTATCCGCACTCCATCCCCAGTCCTGCTCCCAGTAAATCTTCAGCGCGCCTGCGCCACCTTCATCGAACTGCTTCATGTTGGCGCAACCCAGCACTTCATTCGCCGGAACGGGCACTTTCAGGTAGTTAGCAAACTCTTTGTAATACTTAATACGGTTCTGGGATTGCGCAATTTCAGTCGGGCCGCCGCATTCGACACCCCCGTTAATGATCTGCGTGGTCACGCCGAAGCCAGGCACCAGACCGTTGGCTTTATCGTGATCGTTCGGCTGCCATGTGCCGTCGATAACCTGCAGCATGCTGGGTTTTGGTGGCTGCGGATAGGCGAAGAAGAAGATCGCGCTCGCCAGGTTCAGCCAGGTATCTGCCACCAGCTCAGGTTTATCGAGCAGCGTACGCACGTCACCGTACATCGCTTCAGAGAACGGGCCGTAGTTGTAGTTGTAAGACAACTGTTTTGCGCCGCGACCAAAGTAGCTCAGGAAATCGCCGTCTTTATCTTTACCGCACGGCCAGGTCTGCCCCTGCCAGACATCCGGGTTACATTCGCCGTTATAGCCCCCCTTCTGCCCTTCGCTCCAGCCCATTTCACGTACGTGCACCAGTGCCTGACGCCATTCGGCTTCCGGACGCCAGCTTTCATGGCCGCCAGTCTCCTGAGCGAAGTGAGCAAACATGGTTGCCAGTTCTTTGCGGCAGATGGCGTCGCTGTCGCGACCATCTTTATAGGTCTTACACAGCGCCGGGAATTTACCGACCGCTTTCAGGAAGTTGCTATAGGTGTACGCCTGCGCACGCAGCGGGAAGAGATATTCCCAGTCGCTGGCCTTAACAATACCTTCAACGCGCTTCACGTTTTCCGGGTTCGCTGCACGGCCTGGCTCAATCAGTTCGACCTGCGCATTGTCCAGCGTCTGAATGGTCTCCTTCACCGAGGCCATCAGCGGGAAGCTGGTCAGCTCTTTTTCTTTCTTCGCCAGATCACTGGCTTTCATGGTGTATGGCTCACTGGTGGTCGCTTGTAGTGAGGCAGCCTGTGCCATAAAGGGGGCTACGCATGCTCCGGCAACGAGTACACTCAATAACGTCCTTTTGTTCATTTCAGATTCCTGTTAATTGAAGTTAAAATTAAAATCCCGATTTATGTATTAATCCATTAATACATAAACCACAGACAGCTGTTTTTCTTTTCGAAGAACACCCTCAGGAATTCTTCAAAAAATAAAAAGCATTAATATTGCGCAGCTATTTTTAATTGCTGATATTTTTTCCAGACTTTATGGGCATAGATCATACGCTGCGGATAATTCTCTTTTTTTAAACCCGCGTTATATGCACCGACAGCTTCCCAGTTATAGCCATAGACCTTAATCATTCCGGACAGAATGGAAGCACCAACCATGATGGAGGTACAGGGTTCAGCCATCAGGCGGTGTTCATCAATACCTCTGGTCTCCAGTTCCGTAAAATGTGAGCTGTTAATTTGCATCAACCCGACATCACGCGTGCCATCATGATTTTGTCCCACCGCATACGGGTTCATACCGGATTCGACATTGGCTATGGCATACAATAAATACGGGTCAACATGATAATAATGCGCCGCTTTATCCCAACAGTTTGCCAGTGCGCTTTGGCTTATTATTAATAACAACAAAATGACCTTTTTCATTTTTACCTGCTGACAGTTTCGGTTATTTCTCCTGACCAACATCCTGTAAAATGAATATTGCATCACTCCCCCTTTCGTGAGGGGGAGTGATTATCGGGTTAGATTATTTGCAATCGGCTGATACGCCTTCTTTCACCCATACGTCGCTATTAGCCGGGTTATCGCCACGGGTCCACCATTTGGCACGGTAAACGTTACCCTGGTAGGTAGTGGTTTCACCGCCGTTGTAGACCAGGTCAGAACGCCAGTTCATCTTCACGTTGCTCACCAGTTCCCAGGCATCCACACCGAAGCCAGGTTTGTTACCTTGCGTCCAGTATTTCGCTTTCCACACCAGATGATCGGCACTTACGGTATCGCCATTGTTGTAGATTTTGCTGGCATCCCACGCGGCATATTTGCTGGCGTTCGCATCCACTGGTGCGTCACAGCTACCGGTTGCAGTACCTTCCTCGGCTGGAGGTGTTACTTCATCAGCAGGAGGGGTGACCTCAGCCGGTTTCGGATCCACCGTGACCTGCACGTTAGACTGCACGCTGGTTTTACCATCGCCCACCACCACGCTCAGGGTGTAGGTCGACGTTGAGGTCACCTCTGGCGCTGTGATACTCACGTTCGCCGTATCCGTACCGGTTGCGTGCATATCCGCTGGAACGCTCCAGGTGTAGGTCAGAGCATCGCCGTCTGGATCCACAGCCTGCGCATGCAGAGCATAGGTCTCGCCTGCCTGCAGCGTCACCGCTTCCATTGGGTTCACGACCGGAGCCTGGTTAGCTTTTGGCGCTTTGTTCACCACCTGCACATCGATCGCGTTGCTCAGGCCTTTAGCGTCCGTCACTGTCAGGCGGAACGCCATGGTCTGGTCAGTGGTGACAGCAGCAACGTTAAAGGTCGCTTTCGCTTTGGTGCTGTTGGTAAGGGCGACAGACGGACCAGAGATCTGAGACCATTTGTAGGTAATCGCATCGCCATCCGGATCGCTGGAAGCAGAACCATTGAGCGTGACGGTTGCCGGACCAGAGACATTCTGATCAACTGATGACGCGATTGGCGCGCGGTTAGTGACCACCGGATCAACCGGCGTAGAGCTACCACCCAGCAGGCTTTCGTTCATCGCGTTCAGAATATCGCCGTTATCAGAGTCAATAGACCATGCGAACAGCCCACCCAGGTTTTTCGACAGCACGTATTTACCCTTCGCAGTGGTAGAACGCGCATCTTCATAAGAGATCAGGTCGCCGGTAGATTTGTTGAAGACATAAGGTGCTTCTGCGTCCGCATCATAGCCGTACTCCCAGCCAGGCTTGCCTTTGTATTCGTTGACGATCTGACGATAGTCAACCACCCCCGGTTCCCAGGTGCCTTTCACCATGCCCGTTGCGGTACCGGTGAATGGGTTGTCACCCGTGTAGCCATGCACACCGGTCCAGCCACGGCCATACATCCCCGCACCCACGACGATCTTGCCAGGTTGTACGCCCTGCTGAAGCAGCGCATTAACACCATTCTCCGTGGTGTAGTTGGTGTCTGGTCGCCATGCTGGCGCACGCAGCGCAGCCTGGTGTCCCAGTTCGGTGTTGCTCCAGCCGCCGTAGAAGTCATAGCTCATCAGGAAGATGTGGTCGAGATACTGCTGAGCCGTGGTGTAATCCACGTCTTCAATCTTATCTTTACCGGCCCCGATGGCGCTGGTCAACTCATAGGTACGGCCTGTCTGGGCAGACAACTCGTTCAGCATGGTGCGCAGGTCGTGCATCAGCGCGGTATAGGTAGCTTTATCCTGCTGTGGGTTACCTTTGGTTTCCGTCACGCCGCCACCGCCAGGGAATTCCCAGTCGATATCCACACCGTCAAAGAATTTCCAGGTTTGCAGGAAATCTTTAACAGAGGAGACAAAGCGGGCACGGATAGCCGGATCGCCCATGTGGAAGAAGGGATCGGAGAGCGTCCAGCCGCCGATAGATGGCAGCACTTTCAGGCCCGGATGCGCTTTTTTCAGCGCCATCAGCTGACCAAAGTTACCTTTGTACGGGTCGTCCCAGCTGGAGACGCCAGCCTGTGGTTTTTGCAGCGCAGCCCATGGATCGTGAATTGCCACGGTAAAGTCCGGACGGCCCTTACAGTCGTTCTGAAGCACTCTGAAGCTGTTACCCCCTTCAACCGTTTTCAGGCCATCGTTGATGCCGTCACCGCCGCAGATTGGGATAAAGCCGTAAAGAATGTGGTTAAGGTTGGCAGCAGGGATTTTATCAACAGAGAAATTACGATCGTAAACCCCCCATTCCGGGAAGTAAGCAGCAACCACTTTATCTGTGTGGTTCGCGAAGGTTTTGTTGTTCTCCTTCATCGCGCTGTTCAGCGGCAGCAGATGGCTGCCATCGGTATCAGCAACGATAATCAGCTTGCTGGCACTTTTCGCACAACCGCTGGTGTTACAGACCTCAACCTGTTCCTGATAACGTCCACCTTTTTTCACTTTGAACGTTGCTGAGCCCGTGGCCCCCCCTGCACCGTTCCAGACGGTCTGCCCGTCCAGCAGCACTTTGGCTGAAGTTGGCGCATCGCCGCTCCAGACGTTCCACTCAACTTTCACATCCACGCCATCATTATGCACTTTGACCAGATTGTTATAATCCTGAGCGGCTTGATCCACTTCAACCAGGGCAAATTTGTCATTGCCATAGCCGATCGTCGGTGCCCCTGGCGCCGCTGCAAATGCAGAGCTGGTTGCCGCCGCAATAAAGAGCGCCAGATATTTAGGCTTCATAAATTTCATTTTTATTTCCTGATAAATTTATTCGTAACGTTAATCATCCATGTCTTCCTTGAGAACATGGAGTCTTTCGCGTAATGCGTATTTAACCAACCTGAAACCGTGACAAAAAACGTGTTATTGCGTTGTATTCCTCCATAAAAAGATACAAGCCCAATTTCCGTGTAGCTTATATCTCTCACGATACACTGAGCGCAAAGAGTCGTCCTTCTCTTCCTCCGTCAAAAAAATTTATAAAAAAACTTGACCTGAATATTTAAAATGCAAAAGGGAACTGCTGGCTGATAAACACCACTATTCCAGCAAATGAGAGATACGGTCCGAAAGAAATTGTGAGGTTATTTTTATTTAAATGCGTCAAAGCGAAATAACCGGCAATACCGCTTAATGCAGCGATTAATTCAAGCGCAGGTAACGCCTGCCAGCCGCACCAGGCTCCTAAAGCCGCCAGCAGCTTAAAATCACCGTATCCCAGACCTTCCCGTCCGGTTGTCAGGCGAAACGCCCAATAAAGCAACCAGAGCGACAGATAGCCCGCCGCGGCACCGAACAGTGCATCCCGTAAGGGTAACCGGTGATCAAAAGCATGGAGCAGCAGTCCCGCCCAAAGCAGCGGCTGGGTAAGGCAATCCGGCAGCAGCTGGTGTCGCCAGTCGATCATGGCGAGAGGTAGTAAAAACGCGGCCAGCAGCCATAGGGAGAACACGATTTGCACGTTCGGCATACACCAGGCGGTGGCACCAAAAAACAGGGCCGAAAAAAGTTCGACCAAAAATATCCGCAATGGTATCGCAGTGCCGCAGCAGCTACAGCGGCCACGTAAAACAAGCCAGCTGATCAGCGGGATATTCTCCCAGGCGGCAAGCGTGTGCTGGCATACCGGGCAGTGCGAGGCCGGGAACAGCAAATTGCCACTGCCTTCCTCTTCCATCACCATGCCAGGTACGCGCTCGGCGACGACGCCCAGAAAGCTCCCCACAATGCCGCCCAGAATCGCACTCATCACCGGGAACCCCACCGGGTAAACCTCCCGCATCAGTGCGAAGGTATTCATGCGGTTTTGCTCCAGGTAAGCTGCACCTCTGCCTTCACGTCGCTGAGATGATCGACCGGGGTGAGATTCATTTTTTGCAGCCTGACGCCGGAGGTCTGGTTAATTTCCCGCAGCCAGTTTTTTAATTCATACACGTTTAAGCGATTAACGACGAACGATAAAGTTTGTCCATCCTGACGTACATCCGTCAGGGGCAGTTTAATTTCCTGCGCGCTATTTTCTACTACTGTGCGCGGATTATCGGTTTTAACAACCTGAACCAGGAGATGGTTTTTATTTATTTCGCTGCGCATCCAGTTCAGCGACGCTTTTTGTCTGCTGAGCGTGGTTTTACTATTTTGAATCATATTATCCAGAGGGATAACACCTGCATAATATATAGCGCTTCCCAATATGGCGACGGCACCTATTTTCAGGACATTTTTTTCTCTGGCGCTGTAATGCTGATAACGAGACTTGAGCTGGGCGATTCGCGCTTTCATTTATATTTCCCTGTGATCATGGCGGTATAAGGTGCAGACGTAGAAACAGGCTGGAGTGTGAAATCAAAATACTCACCCGCCTGATCCACAAACCTCTGCAAGGCAGTTTGGTTTTGCGAACTGACGCTCAGCGTCAACGTGTTTTGCCGGGCATCGTATTCGAGCAAAGAGATCTCCATTCCTGGTACCACCTGTCTGGCTTTCTCCAGATCGTCCAGTTGCAGAAATACCCCTTTACTCTGCTTTTTCATGTTTTGACCAAAGTGATATTTGATATTGGTCTGCTGGCGCATGCTGGGGAAATGGTGCTGGTAAACCTGAAGGATCTCTTGTTGAACCTGATTTTCCTGTTGCACCAGCATCCAGGCCATGGCGATCCGTGGGCCCAGTAGCAGGCCAAGAGAGAGCAGGCCCGCTGCGGCCATTGCCGCTTTGATGCCCTTCGCGGCTTTACCCGCGCTCGCTTTCGCGCTGAACTGACCATGCAGGAGCGTGACGCGACAGGTTTGCCACTGCGGCTGGATCAACACCAGTGGATGCTGCCAGGGTTGTACGATATCGACGTCAACATCGGCAGGCGTTTCACCGTAACAGCACACCTCTCCCTCTCCCGCTTTCTGCAGTAAAAGGGGCAACAGGCCCGGCGCTATTTCGCAGGCGACATGCGGTGATAAACGCAGCCAGTAACCGTCGTCCATGGCGACAAGCGTGCTTCCGCCTGCCGTTGCGGGCAGCAGCCAGGCATCCGGCAGCGCCTGTATGACCGTCAACCCAGCGTCCTGACAGCGGTTTAACCACCCGCGCAGACAATCGGCGTCAATGGCGACGGCGTCCACCTCGGCACCCTTTTTGTTAAGCACCGTCCAGTGAAGGTTGTCCACATCGCCAATCAGCGTCTCTTCCGCCATCCACGAGAACGCCGTCACCTGCGAGGCGACTTTCTTCGGCAGGGTAAAATGGCGGAAAATCATATTACTCGCGGGCAGCAGCAGACAAACACGGGCAGCCAGAGGATGGTTCACCAGTGCGTCCAGGCTATCCACCACCTCAACCTGTTCGCTGCCGGAGAGACACCACATAATTTTCCCGTCCTCGCGGCTGTCGGGACGAACAAAAAGTACCTGTTTCATAGCGTTCAACTTTTCTTATTCAATCATTCGGTAACGACGTTGCCACGTCACGATCTCGCCAGCCTCATTGTTGACCTGAAGCAGGCTCACCACGCGAAGCGTTAATTCATCGGTATTGCCGGTATAGTTGACCCGGAAATACCGGCTATTGGTTGAGAGGAGCTCAGCCACCTGAGGGAGCTCGTCTTTTAGCTGCGGGAAGGCCTGTTCCAGCGCTTTGCTGAACGCTTCCATATTTTCCCAGCCAGTTTCAGGACGCGACTCAATCAGGCGAAGGGCATCATCTTCATTCATTTTTCCGGGGAACATCGCGGCCAGTAAGGCCGCCTGCGCTGGTTTCAGCGTGTTCACATCCACCTTGCTGGCAGAGTCCGGTAATGCGCATAACAGCTTGCTCACCTTCGGGTATGCCGTTGCCGGAAATGCCGGCAGCAGCGTGATCTCCGCAATCGTGCGCATCATCTGGTTCGCCGGTTGACGGGCAGGCACCACGCCAGCCCAGGTATCGGTCTCGGTACCTTCTTTGGCCGTCGTCGTATCGCCATCGAGATAGTCCACCAGCTGTTGATACACCTCTTCTGCCGCGGAGTGACTCAGGCCACTCTCTGTCAGAAGCTGTTCAACAATCAGCTCCTTACGCGATTTTTCCGGCGTGACAGGCACATTTTGCCCCTGGGCAATTTTCTCAGCGGCCAGCAAGTTGTTGACGTTAAAACAGTCCTGCGCGTCTTCTACCTGGCTGACGACCGTATAGTCTTCCCCGCGTGTTTCCAGCGGTTGATGCCAGTCACCCTCAAGGGTGAGAGCTTTACTCTCGCCGCTGGCGTCGGCTTGCAGCCGGTCTTTTACTACCTTTTCCTGCGCCTGCATCGCCCAGCGCAGCTGCTGCTGGCTCACCTGGTAATGCGTTTTTTGCAGGTTGCGGCAAAATTGCTGGCTGATTTTGGCGGCCAGCGCCGACATCATGACCAGCAGGATCAACACCACCAGCAGGGCCACCCCTTTCTGTTTGCGTAATACACTCATGATGTTGCTTCCGGCAGATCGCCCGGGGTCGTAAACACCCAGCGCCAGGTATCACCGTTTTCCATGGTCAGCGTCAGCTCTACGCCGTCCGGCAGATGCGCCTGGTCGCTCCAGCTTTTCTGCCAGCCCTGACGGTAAAAACGCCACTGCAGAGTTTTCACCTCGCTGACAATCGGTACTTCATCGGGTTTGACCTCCGCCGGACTGTCAATCACCGGCCAGACGTCGCGATACAGGCGCCCCTCCTCCAGCCGCCAGCGCACGCGCTCCAGTTGTACCGAGCCACTCACGCCGTTCAGGGTGGTCAATTCAAGCGCATCACCAACCTGACGAAACCGATCCGGCTCGTTACGCGGGGCGCGCGCCTGAAGCTGGTAGAAATCACGCTCCATCAGGTTCCAGGCCCGCTGAAGCTGATTGAGCTTCAGCGCGCTGGCATCGGTGGCTGAACTGGTACGCATCGCGCCGTCCAGAATTTGCCAGGCCAGGGTGCTGATCACCGCAAAAATGGTCAGCGCAATCATGATCTCCAGCAGGGTAAATCCGCGCTGGCGTCGGGTTTTCTTCACTTGCTCTCTCCCGGCCCAATGATTTGCAGCGAGATAACCGGCTGGCTGTCGTCTCCTTCCGCATAAACGCGTATCGCGTTAGCCCAGCGGTTATCTGCCGTTTTGACGCGCTGTTTGCGCCAGTCCCAGCTGCGTCCGCCCATAAGCTCGGTTCCCCGTTCTTCAGCGTCGGGGAAATCGCTTTTAGTCAGTTGCGCTTCCGCCAGCTGGTTCTCGGCCACCCAGCTCGCCTGCAGCGTGTCGGCCAGACCGTGGGTGAAACGCACGTTCAGAGACACCGAGTTCATCAGTGCCAGCGCGGCCGTCGAGAAGATGACCAGCGCGACCATCACCTCCAGCAGTGTCATGCCCGTTTGCTTAGCATTGCCTTTAGTCATCGTTTTCTACCGATACCGGGGCCGCGCCTTGCGACACCACGCGGAAATGGTGCTGTTTGTCGTCGCTTTGCAGCGTCAGCGTGAAGCGGCTGATTTCGCCGTCAGGCAAAAAGAGCACCTGTGGTTCGGACGCCACGGTGGCAGCCAGGCGTTGCGGTGAGAGCGAAACGTGCATCTCTTCCGGAAAATCACCTTTGGTGGTAATACGACCTGCGGATAATGGTACCCAGTGACGCTCGCCGTTTTTATCCTCAAGTGTCACCAACTGATAGTTATCGGTGGTTAGCACCAGCCCGACGATATTTCCGTCCATCACCGCACGGTCTGAACCATAATCAACGAGGGCTTTTAATTGCTGGCCAAATATATCCGCACCGCTGCGTGAAGGTATTGTTGACACCACCATCATGGCGCAACTGGCAAATATCACCAGCGCCAGAATAATTTCCAGCAACGTAAAGCCGCGTTGGTTTTTCATTATTTCTCTTTCTTATCCAGAGACCAGTTCGTAATATCATCGGCGGTATTAGCTTCACCGTCAGGCCCTGCAGAGAAGACATCGACCGCACCGTGTTCCCCTGGGCTCACCAGAATATACTCCCCGCCCCACGGGTCCTGCGGCAGGCGACGAATATAGCCGTCAGCACGGTAGCCGTTCGGGATTGGCGCGATTTCAGGTTTAGTCACCAGCGCCTGCAAACCCTGTTCCGTTGTCGGATAACGGTGGTTATCCAGCTTATACATATCCAGGGAGCCTTCGAGCGCAACAATATCGCTGGTCGCTTTTTGGGTATCGGCCTTTTCTTTATTCCCCATTAAGTTTGGCACCACCATACTCGCTAACACGCCGAGAATAACAATAACCACCATTAATTCGAGCAAAGTAAACCCCGCCTGGCGAGCCAGGTGTTTTCTTTTCATAGCCATGTTTTAACCTACCATATTATTAAGTTGCAGAAGCGGTTGTAATATTGACAGCACGATGAATAAAACAATCGTTGCCATGGATACCACCAGTGCCGGTTCAAATACCGACAGCGTTAACGTAATTCGATGTTGTAATGCCGATTCCTGGTTTTCCGCCGCGCGGTCCATTAAATTGCCTAATTCGCCGCTCTCTTCGCCGGAGGCAATCATATACAGCATGGTCGGCGGGAATAATTTCGCCTGTTCCAGCGCGGCATACAGCGATGCCCCCTGGCGCACGGTATCTGCAGCTTGCTCCAGCACCTGACGGGCATAGAGGTTTTCAATACCGTCCATCGCGATATACATCCCTTCCAGTAACGGCACGCTGCTGGCCTGCAGAATACTCAGGGTACGGATATAACGGGCACTGTTAATGGCGCACACCAGCTTTTTAACTGGCGATCCGTTAACCAGCCAGCGGTTCCACGTAAAACGGTTTTTGGTATGCCTGAGCCAGGCCTTAAAGCCGACGAATCCACCACCCAGCACGCCGACAATGTAGATGCCGTAGGCCTGCAGGAAATCACTCACCGCAATCAGCGTCCGGGTGGTGATCGGCAGTTGCTGTTTCATATGGGTGAACTGCTCGATCACCTGCGGCACCACCGCCACCAGCAGAATACTGATCACCGCAATGGCCACCACGGTCAACGTGATCGGGTAAACCATCGCCTGCGTCAGCTTGCTTTTCATCTTCTGACGTTGCTCGTTGTACTCGGCCAGTTTCTCCAGCACATCGCCAAGGTGGCCGGTCTTTTCTCCGGCCATCACCAGCGTGCAGTAGAGTTTGTCGAAGGTGCGCGGAAACTGGCTGAAGGCGTCAAAGAGCGTGTGCCCTTCCACCACTTTCTCGCGGATCTCCACCACCATCGCCGCCAGCTTTTTGTCTTCCGTCTGCTTCGAGATCGCTTTCAGCGCGCTCTCCAGCGGCAGCGCGGCGTTGACCAGCGTGGAGAGCTGGCGGGTAAACATCGACAGCACCGGGGTGGAGAGTTTAGTTCCCGTTTTCGCTTTTCCGGTTGATGCTGCTTCCCGGGTCTCGGTGATGCTGACGGGCATCAGCTTTTGCTCGCGCAACATCTGGCGAACCTGCTTCTGCCCTTCGGCCTGCAACGCGCCACGCACGGTTTTGCCCGCGACATCCGTTGCCGTCCAGGCGTAGAAGGCCATTACGCATCTCCTCCACGCTCGGCGGTCACCCGCATCACCTCTTCAAGAGACGTTACGCCGCTGATCACTTTCAACAGCCCGTTTTCACGCAGACTGTAAGCCTGCTTAAAGAGCTGTGTTTCGATGGACATCTCGTCTTTATCTTCATGAATGGCGCGACGCATAGTGCTGTCCACTACCAGGAATTCATGAATACCGGCCCGGCCCTGATAGCCGCTCTGGCGGCAGTGCTCACACCCTACTGCGCGATAGATCGTTTTGGGTGGCGTCTCCATAAAGCTGAACAGCGCCTTTTCATTGTCATCCAGCGGACTGGTGGTGCGGCAGTGAGGGCACAACCGACGCACCAGACGCTGGGCAATGACACCGAGTAACGATGAACCGATTAAAAAGGACTCCAGCCCCATATCCCGCAGACGGGTAATCGCCCCTGCGGCACTGTTGGTGTGCAGCGTAGACATGACCAGGTGACCGGTCAGCGACGCCTGCACCGCAATTTGCGCGGTTTCGCCGTCACGAATTTCCCCGATCATCACCACGTCCGGGTCCTGACGCAAAATTGCGCGCAGCCCGCGGGCAAAGGTCATGTCCACGCGCGGGTTAACCTGCGTCTGCCCCACCCCTTCGAGCTCGTATTCAATCGGATCTTCAACGGTCAGAATATTGCGTTCATGGCCGTTCAACGCCGACAGAATGGCGTACAGGGTGGTACTTTTACCGGAACCCGTTGGCCCGGTGACCAGGATAATGCCGTGCGGACGGTCAATCAGTCCTTTTAACTTTTCCAGCTCTTCTTCTATCAGCCCCAGCTTGTTGATGTCGGGCTTGAGATTGCTTTTATCGAGCAGACGCATCACCACGCGCTCGCCATACTGAGATGGAATGGTCGACACACGCACATCAATCGCCTTACGACCAATGCGCAGGGAGATACGGCCATCCTGCGGCAAACGCTTCTCGGCGATATCCAGTTTCGACATGACTTTAATACGTGACACCAGCAGTGGCGCGAGTTTACGCGCAGGCTGCAACACCGGGCGCAGTACACCGTCGACGCGGAAGCGAATACTCAGTGTGCGTTCAAAAGTTTCGATATGAATATCTGACGCGCCATCCTTGACCGCCTCGCCGAGAATGGCGTTGATCAGGCGGATCACTGGCGAGTTTTCGTCGTTATCAAGCAGATCTTCGTTATCCGGGATCTCCTCGGTTAACGCCAGCAGATCGATATCCGCATCCATATCGTCCACCAGCTGCTGAGACACACCGCTGCTCTGCTGCCAGATTTTGGCCAGCATCTCATCGAAGGCGTCAGATGTCAGGGTTACCGGAACAAACGCACGCCCCAGCACCCGGTGCACCTCCAGCAGAGCAAACGCCGGGGTGTCATCACGGATATAGACGTCATTGTTGTAAAATAAAACGCCGTTATCTTTCGCGTAGCTACTGCTACACAGAGTTTTACTCAGCTCGTCCACGTTATGCCTCCCTTACTCTTTAAACGGATTGCGGGAGGCAGAGGGCAATGCAGGCAAGATCGCATTATCGGTTGGTTCAACGATGCCGAGTTTTTTCTCTTCCATACGCTGCTGCTGACGGGCGCGGATCTGGTCATATTTCTCTTTCGACGCCGCACTGTAGTTATCGTCGTCACGCAGGACAGTGGTATGGATGAATACCATCAGGTTGCGTTTGGACGTATCCTGCGAGGTGTAGCGGAACAGCTGGCCGACCAGCGGGATATCGCCGAGCAGCGGCACTTTGGAAACCGACTGTTTGGTAACGTTTTCCATCAGACCGCCAAGCACCACTGTCTGCCCACTGTGCACCATCACTTCGTTGTTGATAGTACGGGTGTTAAAAGTTGGGCCGAGGCTGGCGTCTTCCGTCGCACTGTTGTCGACGCTGGACACTTCCTGCTCGATCTTCAGATGGATCATGTCGCCGTCGTTAATTTGCGGCACAATCTTCAGCTTGGTACCGACCGTCTTACGCTCAACAGAGTTAAAGACGTTGTCGCCGCTGGTGGTCTGCGAACCGGAAAGTACCGGCACATCCTGACCCACGTTGAACGACGCTTCTTTGTTATCCAGTGTGACCACGCTTGGGGTGGAAAGAATGTCATTTTTGCCATCGGTGGAGAGCGCGGTCATCAGGGCCCCGAAATCACCGTTAAAGAAACCTGTCGCCAGGCCGGTGAAACTCGCCCCTTTCATGGTGCCATTTTTTATCTGACTGATGGGCAGGCCAGTTGAACCAAACTGTACACCGCCGTGCTTGCCGGTCCACTGCACACCGAGATCCAGTCCGTTACCGTCCTGCACTTCAGCAATGATCGCTTCCACCAGTACCTGCGGACGGCGGATGTCGAGCTTGTCGATCACCTTCTCCAGGGAGTTCATCACGTTAGGCTGCGCGGTGATCACCAGTGAGTTGGTTGCCTCATCGGCGGTAATGTTCAGATCGCTGGATGTGGTGGCCGTTTTCGCTTTCGGGGCGCCCGCTTTGTCTTTCAGCTGCTCGCCAATACCGGTAAGCACCGGAACCACTTTCGTGGCACTGGCATACTTGAGATAGAAGACGCGGGTGTTGCCCTCGTTGTTCTGCTCGCGATCCAGTTGATGAATGAGGGAACGGGTACGCATCCGCGCATCTTCCGAACCGCTGATCACCAGACTATTCGTTTCGTCATCCGCCACCACTTTGGTGGCCAGTTGCGGCGCGTTTTGCCCTTTCTGCTCTTCGTTGTTGAGGTTGTTCAACATGTCTGAGAGCGCCTTCGCGGACGCAAAGCGCAGCGGCACGATCTCACGACGCTGAACCCCGTCTTTATCCACACGCTGAACCAGGTCCACCAGGCGGTTCACCACCGAGGCTTTACCGGTTAACAGCAACACATTGGAGGGTTCGAAATGGACCACGTTGCCGATGCCGGTGGCATCGTTGAGCTGACGCAGCAGCGGGGCCAGTTCACGCACCGGCACGTTTTCCATGCGCACGACGCGAGTGATGATCTCATCGCCCTTGCCCGGATTTTTGCTGTCTGCCAACGGTGCACCGGCAGTGCGGGCAACACTTGAGCGCACCACTTTGACCATGCCGTTATCCAGCGGGATCACCGACAGACCGTACAAATCCAGCACGCTCAGGAAAAACTGGTAATACTCATCTTCCGTCAGCACGTTGTAGGTTCTGACTGACACCGTGCCCTGAACGGACGGGTCGACGAGAATGGTTTTATTAAGATTGCGGCCAACCGTATCAATAAACTCGCGGATATCGGTATTTTTAAAGCTCGCGCTAAAGTTGGCTGCAAGCAGCGAACTCGAATATAACGACAATGCGGTCAGCGCCACGCACGCCCAGGGAAATTTCTTCATGTCTGTACACTTGTTAATTGTTAAGAACATTAACCCGAATGTTTTCAAGGTGAGCGTGACGTCTGACGACGACCTCCGCTTCTTTCATTTTCGACCAACTGGCAATAATACTTTTTGCCTTTGCTTCATCGGTCATATCGACAGAGTTCACTTCTACTGCCACATCTCCTTTTTTCAACCCTGAATGGTTGTAGAAGGTGGAAGCATCCCTTGGATTAATGTTATAGCCTTCCAGTCGCCCCTTTTCGATTATTGGCTTTAACACCAGATAATCATCCAGATGCAAATTATCTGCACCTGCATCTTTCGTCGATTGGGTTACCGGGCCGTTATCAACGCCACCCTTAAAATAATCAGGTTTATTTAAAGCCAGTACCTGAGTAGCACCTTCGTAATTAACCACCACATTATCTTTGTTAATTTCCAGAATAAAGGCATCGTTAAATCCGGCCAGTGGTTCACCTTCGCGGTAACTCTTCTGACCACCGGGTGTTTTGATGACAGCGAAGGAAAGCCAGGCATCATCACTGCGTACGATGCCTTCAATCTCCGCAGCCAGAGGGGCTTTTACTGTCGCAGACACGTTATCCTGGCGCACGGCAGCGGCGAAAAGTGTGAATGTCTTTTCTTCACGACGATTTGTCCCTGGCTGCACATCAGAATTAGCCAACTTATTCGTAACTTTTTTATAATCTTTAAACGTCAGATATCCTTGCTGACCGCAAAAAATTAACAGCACAAACATAATGCAAGGCGTTATCCACTGAGACAGATATGAGAACCTCATTTTTCATCTGGCCTTTAGCAAAGCGAAAATAAGCAGCATTACGCTGCGCTAATATGTGTAGAAAGCGTAATCCCTCACGATAAATACGACCACTGGCTTTGCCGCTAACTTTCATGAAAAAACATATTGACCGTATAAAATCCAGATGTTAAGTATCGACAGCAGGATATTTTTACCCTGCGTATAAATTGCCTCCCCGGTGGTGTTGCCTTACTTTCTCGTCCTGTTGCTATTCAATCAGAGACGGTAAGTCGTTATGTATCAGAGCCACTTTAATTTTAAAAATCCGCCTTTTCGCAAGATCACCCGTTTATCCGGGGATTTTCTGGTGCCTTATCATCAGGACGTTTTCAACCTGCTGAAAGAGAAAACCCAACTGGCGGGAATTACGGGGCTCTTTTCTGACGATCCCCTGCTGCTGGGCCAGTTCAGCGATGCCCTGAAATCTGTTAACCCTGGCGTTCTTGCCATCAACGCGTTCCCTAAACTGAGTGCCAGTAGCCTGCTGTATAAGCTCAACCCAGGAACGAAAGAGAACAAGAACCGGATTCAGGCAGTAGATGCTGTGTTGCTCCAGTGGCAAGGAGGTAAAACCAGGACGAAAGTGCTGGTGATTACCCACGCCGAAGCCATGAAAGACACCTGTCGGGAGGTGCTGGCTCTGTTGCTCACGCGCGCTCAGGAGCTGGAGTTTCGTCTTTCCATCGTGCTGATGGGTGCAGCGGATCAGGAAGCCGTTCTGACACGGCAATCTGTATTGCGGGAATATACACATACCCATCACCCGTTGCGCTCCCTCACCTGCCGGGAATATCTCAACTACGTGCAGGCGCAGTGTGACGAACAGGGTTGCGAGAACTCACCGTTAACCCCGGCCCGCGTGCGTAAAATGCATGCCCTGACCAAAGGGAATATCAGCAAGCTGAATGAACTGGCGCACCTGGCGATGCTCGCCGCCTGGACCGAACGTGCAAGCCAGGTCAGCCCGCGTCATTTACGCCTGGCCGCGGGGGAGATCCTGCCCGCGAAAAAACACGGTAAGCGCCTGGCAACCGTGGGATTATTCGCGTCTGTGCTGTTCGTTGCCTGTGGCTGGTATTTCAGCTCAGCGATGACGGCACGCCTTCCGATTCAGCTGCCGGTTCCGGTGAGCTGGCGGCATCAGACGCCAAAAGCTCAGGTGCCTGTTGTGCCGGTTATCGACAAGGAAATGATCACCCAGTCAGATGCTATGCATCAGCTCTATCTGATGTGGGGTTATGACGCCTCGGCAGACGATGCTCTGTGTCAAAACGCCGCGAAAGTGAACCTGATGTGTAAACAGGGAAATGCCTCACCGGAGGCGCTGGCACATGAAGGCTATCCGTGGATCAGTGAACTGAAAACGGGCAATCACCTGAATTATGCCGTGGTCGCCCGCGTCGGAGAGACCTCAATCGACCTGCTGATGAACAACCGTACCTGGCAGGTGAGCCGCAACTGGTTTAACCAACACGCGACCGGAAACTACACCCAACTGCACAGCCTGACGCCGGAAGGTAAAGACGCGATCAGCGCCACCAGTGACAGTAAAGAGATGACCTGGCTTGACCAGCAGTTGAGCCAGGCCCTTGCCCAACCGGAAACCCATTCTCAAACCTGGACGGCGGAAATGATGAAACGTACCCGCGAGTTCCAGCAAAAAATGCATCTGCATGTGGATGGTATTCCCGGGGAAGAGACGTTGATGCAGTTAATGCGCGTAACCAATACCACGCCGAGCGTATTGCTTCAGACCACTCAACCGCAGGAGGGGCGTTCCTGATGTCTACCATCTGTCTTGCGGCTCAGCGCAGCTATACAACCGGGGAAGCGGTCTGGTTTTCGTATCGTTTTCCCAGCCTGAGAAAAGTCATCACCAACACCGTTGTATGGATGGTGAGTCTGTGTGCCATGCTGATGGCGGGGCTGTACACGCATACTTACTGGAACCTGCGTCATCCCTCACCGGAACCGATCCAAAAAGTCAGCGTTGTAAAACCCGAGACGCAGATTTCAGATATGCACTATGTGTATGTGAGTAAGCCGTTCCCCCATTCAGAGCCGAAACCTGCGCCTGCGCACCATGATATCCCTGCCATGCAGGATCTGCCCATTAACAGCGATGATGCCGACTGGCAGCAGGCACCTGAGGGTACGGAACCGCACGATACGTCGCGGAATACGTTAACCGAGTTGTTTAAGCAGGCTTTAAAAGAACAAGAACAGGATTATTCGCAAGGTAAAATTCCCGCGCCGCCAGTTGACGAAACACAGGATAATTCACAGGCTGATGTATTACATAAAGCAGATAACCGATCACCTTTGAGTCAGAAAGGTGATCGGCTGGAATAATTAATATTTCTCAGGCAATGTTGCCAGGTTAAGGAGCCGCCCCTTTTCCACAACAATATATTGACCTTTTTTCAGGTCGGAGAGAATTTTAATAATGGTACTGCGCGCCAGATTGGTGTACTCCTGGATATAATCATAAACATTAATATCACGTTGATGATGAATAATCAGTTCATTAATTTCGTACAGGAATTCACGCACGACCGAATAGGCACTGCGGGCAACCAGCACATCGTCTCGCTTGCTCAGCATACAAATGTACCAGGAGAGGACTTTAGTCAGTTCCGGCCATAAGTTGTTTTCAGTCATTAGCTGGGCGAAAACCTCTTTTTTAATTGAGCGCACCACGGTATTGGCACGAACGAGGCCATACATGTGCGTTGCGTTGTAGTACATGGCAGAGAGACCAAAAATACACTGGCCCGTTACAGTGAACATACATAGCTCGTCAGATTCACGGCGAAACTCAACTTCACCGCTGACGATAATATGAATATACTGTGAATCAGAGGTCGATATTTTTTGCCATTTCTTTAAGGTTCTTTCTTCAAAACCTGATGTAGCAGAAATAATGGTGTCCATTTCATGCTGCGGACGTAATTTTTTCGCATAGATGCTTAACATTATTATACCCGATTTAAGATGTGAAATTTAAAAAGCAAGACTAAGGTATAAGACCTTAGCCTTTGAATATTTTCCTGATGATATTCTCAAGGAGAAAATAAAGGACGAGTACGTTATATTTATCTGCCGCATTACTTAGCAAGCTATGTGTCTATCTTAAATCCGGATAATTTTAAGTCAATTAACTAAAAATGAATTGAGTTTGTACTTAAGATTAATCTCAAGCAATGATGCATAAACAGCTTCATTCGGGGGCATTCCGAAGAATTACCCCTGCCCGTATTTCTCTAAAAGTGCTTCGGCAATGGCCATCGTTTCGACATCCGCAACACCGTTCCACAGGTCTGGTCTGAAATGCATCTGGAAGACCATGATGATGCGTTTTTGTTGCGCCGGCGTACTGTCAGCCGGTACTTCATAGCCATAACGCGTGAGGAGATCGAGTAGCGCGGAGGTATCCACCTGTTGATAGCGCGGACGCCCGTTCATGTAGAACGCGACACGCGCGGGATCAGGCCATGCGCCGATGCCTTGCTGAGCCAGTTGTCGCCACGGAAACAACGGACCGGGGTCATCTTTACGCTGCGGCGCGATATCCGAATGGGCCACGACATTTTCAGGTTTGATGTTGTAGCGGGCAATAATGTCTTTAGCGAGCGGCACCAGCGCCGCGATCTGCGCAGGCTCAAAAGGAGTAAAGTGCTTAACGCCAGACGTTTTTTGCCAGCCACGGTTTTCCAGCTCAATACCCACGGACGTATCATTGATACGGTTAGTACCCCGCCAGAAGCTAATGCCTGCATGCCAGGCCAGTTCACTCTCGGGCACCAGTTGCCAGATGCGCGGTTTTCCTTTCGGTGCCGGGGGCTTCGCAGGGATTAAATAGTGTGAGCTGACGTTTTTATCCGTTAGCGTGGCGAGCGAGCTGTCAAAATCATCCGCGGTGTAGTGGATCACCAGCACCTTGATGCGCGGGTAAGCCGCCTGCGCCTGATGCCGGGTATCCAGCTCGTAGGCGCCTTGATCAATAATCCCTTTTTCCGAAGCGCACCCTGCCAGCAACAGCGCCAGCAGGAACGCCGCAAGCGAACGCGTCATCGAAGGGTTTTCACCGCCGTACCGCTTACGCTCACCATCAGCATACTGGCATCTTTACCGACCGTTTCGTAGTCGATATCAATTCCCACGACCGCATCCGCGCCGAGGGCTTCCGCCTGCTCGCCGAGCTCTTTAAAGGCGATCTCACGCGCTTTGCGTAGCTCTTTTTCGTATGCGCCAGAGCGTCCACCCACGATATCGCGGATGCCGGCAAAAAAGTCACGGAAGATGTTGGCACCGAGAATCGCTTCACCGGTGACCACACCGCAATACTCGGTAATCGTCTGCCCTTCCAGGGTTGGCGTTGTTGAAAACTGCATACTTTATCTCCTTCTTTAGCGTTCAATGCCTTAGGCACAGCATTATCGGTTCGTTACGCTATGATTGAAAGGATAGTTAATAAATAAGGAAATCAACATGCGCTATTCTGCTTTAACACTTTTCGTGCCCTGCGCGCTGGTGCTCAGCGCCTGTACTACCACGGTCACGCCAGCCTTTAAGGATATCGGTACCCGCAGCGGCCCCTGTATTGATGGCGGCCCGGACACCGTGGCGCAGCAGTTCTATGATTATCGCATTCAGCACCGCAGCAACGATCTCACCGGCCTGCGCCCGTATCTCAGCGATGGACTGGCAAAATTGCTGAACGATGCCACCCGCGATCCGCAGCACAACGCGCTGTTGAAATCCGATCCGTTCTCCAGCCGCGCCACGCTGCCTGACAGCGCCGAAGTGGCCAGCGCGTCAACTATCCCGAACACGGATGCGCGAAACATTCCGCTGCGTGTGAAGCTAACTCAGGGTACTCAGACCTGGCAGGATGAAGTGCTGATGATCCGTGAGGGTCAATGCTGGGCGGTGGACGACGTACGCTACGTCGGCGGCAGCGTTCATGCCCCGGCAGGCACACTGCGTCAGTCGATTGAAAACCGTTAAACCATCCGATACAAAATTGTAACCCCCGAAAAATGTGCGGCATTTCATTCGGAATGCCGACATTTATACTCGCCGACCTTGCCGTTCGCTATTTTGTGCTATGTTTAAGAGGAAATACGGGTTATATTTAACTTTTAACGCAGAAATATTGCATAACTATTCTGTCAACGGTACTATCTGCGGCCTCAATTGCTATAGATTGCCTGGATGAGTAAAGACTGCCCCGATGAGTATTAAACTAAACGGCATTAACTGCTTCTACGGCGCACACCAGGCGCTGTTTGACATCACGCTGAACTGCCCGGAAGGCGAAACACTGGTTTTGCTTGGCCCAAGCGGTGCAGGTAAAAGCTCCCTTCTGCGTGTCCTTAATCTGCTTGAAATGCCACGTTCAGGTACGCTGGCAATCGCCGGTAACCATTTTGATTTCGCGAAAACCCCGTCTGATAAAGCGATTCGCGAACTGCGTCAAAACGTCGGCATGGTCTTCCAGCAATACAATCTCTGGCCGCATCTGACCGTGCTGCAAAACCTGATTGAAGCCCCGTGCCGCGTGCTGGGATTAAGCAAAGATCAGGCGATTGCACGTGCCGAAAAACTGCTGGAGCGTCTGCGTCTTAAGCCTTACAGCGACCGCTATCCGCTGCACCTTTCTGGTGGACAACAACAGCGTGTGGCGATTGCCCGTGCGTTGATGATGGAGCCTGCGGTACTGCTGTTTGATGAACCGACGGCGGCGCTGGACCCGGAAATCACCGCCCAGATCGTCAGCATCATTCGTGAACTGGCGGAAACCAACATTACTCAGGTCATCGTAACCCACGAAGTGGAAGTGGCGCGCAAAACCGCCAGCCGCGTGGTTTACATGGAAAACGGTTATATCGTCGAGCAAGGTGATGCGAGCTGCTTCTCCAACCCGCAAACCGATGCCTTCAAAAACTATTTATCTCATTGATTGTGTCAGGGGAAATATAATGAAAAAAGTATTACTTGCCGTGCTGCTTGCTGGCGTTACCCTTTCCGCTACCGCAGCCCAGACCATTCGTTTCGCCACGGAAGCGTCTTACCCTCCGTTTGAGTCCATTGATGCGAACAACAAGATTGTGGGCTTCGATGTGGATCTGGCAAACGCCCTGTGTAAAGAGATCGACGCAACCTGTACCTTCAGCAACCAGGCGTTCGATAGCCTGATCCCAAGCCTGAAGTTCCGCCGTATCGACGCCGTGATGGCCGGTATGGACATCACCCCTGAGCGCGAAAAACAGGTGCTGTTTACCACCCCTTACTACGACAACTCCGCCCTGTTCATTGGTCAGAAAGGGAAATTCACCTCTGTTGATCAGCTGAAAGGCAAGAAAGTCGGTGTACAGAACGGCACCACGCACCAGAAATTCATCATGGATAAACATCCGGAAATCACCACTGTTCCGTATGACAGCTACCAGAACGCGAAGCTGGACCTGCAGAATGGTCGTATTGATGGCGTCTTTGGTGATACCGCTGTGGTGACCGAGTGGTTGAAAGCCAACGACAAGCTGGCAGCAGTGGGCGACAAAGTGACCGATAAGGATTACTTCGGCACCGGTCTGGGGATTGCCGTTCGTCAGGGCAACACTGAGCTGCAGCAGAAATTTAACACTGCGCTGGAAAAAGTGAAGAAAGACGGCACCTACGAAACCATCTACAAAAAATGGTTCCAGAAGTAATTCCTGATGAATGAAATTTTTCCTTTAGCAAGTGCCGCCGGGATGACCGTCGGCCTTGCCGTTTGCGCACTGATTATCGGCCTTGTGCTGGCGATGTTCTTCGCGGTGTGGGAATCAGCAAAATGGTTCCCCGTCGCCTGGGCAGGCTCCGCGCTGGTCACTGTGCTGCGTGGACTACCGGAAATTCTGGTGGTCCTGTTTATCTATTTCGGTTCCTCACAGCTGCTGTTAATGCTGTCGGACGGCTTCACCATTAATCTTGGCGTTGTGCAGATCCCGGTGCAGATGCAAATTGAGAATTTTGACGTTAGCCCGTTCCTGTGCGGTGTCATTGCCCTCTCTCTGCTCTACTCCGCCTACGCGTCGCAAACGCTGCGCGGTGCGCTGAAAGCGGTACCGCAGGGGCAATGGGAATCCGGTCAGGCGTTAGGCTTGTCAAAGTCAGCCATCTTCTTCCGTCTGGTGATGCCGCAAATGTGGCGTCATGCCCTGCCGGGGTTGGGTAACCAGTGGCTGGTGCTGCTGAAAGATACCGCTCTGGTGAGCCTGATAAGCGTAAATGATTTGATGCTGCAAACCAAAAGCATCGCCACCCGTACTCAGGAGCCGTTTACCTGGTACATCGTGGCGGCAGCTATCTACCTGGTGATTACGTTGCTCAGTCAGTACATCCTCAAGCGTATTGACCTGCGTGCGACGCGCTTTGAACGGAGACCAGGCTGATGCTTGAATATTTTCCCGAGTTGATGAAAGGGCTGCATACCAGCCTGACGCTGACCGTGGCGTCCATCATCTTCGCGCTGATCCTGGCGCTGATCTTTACCATCATCCTGACGCTAAAAACGCCAGTGCTGGTGTGGATTGTGCGCGGCTACATCACCCTGTTTACCGGTACGCCATTGCTGGTGCAGATCTTCCTGATTTACTACGGACCGGGCCAGTTCCCGTCGCTGCAGGACTATCCGGTTATCTGGCACCTGCTCTCTGAGCCGTGGCTGTGTGCCCTGATTGCCCTTTCGCTGAACAGTGCGGCCTACACCACCCAACTGTTCTACGGGGCTATCCGCGCCATCCCGGAAGGGCAATGGCAGTCCTGTGGGGCGCTGGGCATGAGCAAGAAAGATACGCTGGCGATTTTGCTGCCGTACGCCTTTAAGCGCGCGCTCTCCTCCTACTCCAACGAAGTGGTGCTGGTGTTCAAGAGTACTTCTCTGGCCTACACCATCACCCTGATGGAAGTGATGGGTCACGGACAGCTGCTGTACGGACGCACCTATGACGTAATGGTATTTGGTGCCGCAGGCGTGGTGTATCTGGTGGTTAACGGTCTGTTGACGCTGATGATGCGCCTGATTGAGCGTAAAGCGCTGGCGTTTGAGCGCAGAAATTAACCGCGCGAATGCATAAAACGATATTCATGGAGCGGGTAACCTGATGGGCTATCCGCTTTTTTTTACGACAAAATACAATATTTAATCATTTTTATTGCATACAAATTCATTAACTGGCATTGTACATCCAGGCCGCAGACACGGCGCATAAATAAGACAGACGGGAGTATTACAATGAAAAAGTTAGTTCTGGCCGCATTACTGGCAACGTTTGCCGCAGGCGCAACAGCTGCAGATAAAATCAATTTCGGCGTTTCTGCCACTTATCCGCCATTTGAATCGCTGGATGCCAGCAATCAGATCGTCGGTTTCGATATAGATCTGGCGAAAGCACTGTGCAAACAGATGCAGGCCGACTGTACCTTCACTAACCATGCGTTCGACAGCCTGATCCCGTCCCTGAAATTCAAAAAATACGATGCGGTGATCTCCGGTATGGACATCACGCCAGAGCGTAGCAAGCAGGTTTCCTTCACCGACCCGTACTACGCCAACTCGGCGGTGGTGATTGCGAAGAAAGGCGCTTATAAATCCTTTGACGAGCTGAAAGGCAAACGCATTGGGATGGAAAACGGGACCACGCACCAGAAGTACCTGCAGGACAAACATCCTGAAGTGAAAACCGTGGCCTATGACAGCTACCAGAACGCGATTATCGACCTGAAAAATGGCCGTATTGATGGTGTCTTTGGTGACACTGCCGTGGTGAACGAGTGGCTGAAAACCAACCCGCAGCTGGGTACCGCAACCGAGAAAGTGACCGATCCACAGTACTTCGGTACCGGTCTGGGTATTGCAGTACGTCCGGATAACAAAGCGTTGCTGGAAAAACTGAACGGTGCCCTGAAAGCAATTAAAGCGGACGGCACCTATCAGAAAATCAGCGATCAGTGGTTCCCGCAGTAATCATTTTTGCCGGGTGATGGTTTCACCTTACCCGGCAATTTCTTACAACGGCACAAAGAATCTGAAACGCGCCCCACTCACCGAATCCATCAACCTGATCCCTCCCCCGTGCAGCTCCAGCATTCGCTTCACAATCAGCAAGCCTAATCCGCCGCGATTCTCCCGCGATGCCTGCGGGTTTAATGCAGAAGGACGCTGAAACAGATCGTCACGCAATGCACGCTCGATGCCTGAGCCACTGTCCGCCACCTCAACCTGCAGAAGCCCATTCTCCTGCCAGACCTTAAGCAAAATCTCGCCGCCTACCGGGGTATGGCGAACGGCATTATCCAGCAAATTCGTAACCACCCGCTCAATCATCGACACATCGGCATACACCAGCGGCAGCGGGCCAGGGACGTCTATATGCATTCGCAACTGCCTTGTCTGTGTGGTCAGTTCGAATTTTTGCGCCACATCTGAAATCAATTCAGCCATGGCAAAACGTTCGCGCTGCGGTTTAATCCCCCCATGCTCAAGGCGCGCCAGTTCAAACAGTTGTTGAGAGAGATGGCGCACTTTCTGTCCCTGACGCAGTGCGATAGCCAGGTATTGATTCTGCTCCTCGGCACTCAACGTGGCGGACTTAAGCGATAGGGTTTCGAGATACCCCAGCAGCGAAGTCAGTGGCGTGCGAAGATCGTGAGAGATATTGGCGATAAACTCCCTGCGCTGGCTGTCGCTGTCAGCCAGTTGATCCCATTGTGAAGCAATCTTGCGCGATAACTCGATAAAGGTGTTACGAAGCAGTTCGACTTCGTTTTCAGGGGCCTGATTGATCGGCCGGGCGGCCAGACTTTTTATGGCGCTGATGCTGTCCTGTTCAAGGTCATTTACCTCGCTGGTTAACTGTTCTACTGGGCGGGTAACCCATTTTTTGACTAACCACCAGGCCAGTGCGCCAAAGAGTAATGCCAGTAAAAACGATCCAACGATAGCGTCGGTCAAAGCCTTGTGCCACGCGGTGTTCGCCAGTGCATTCAGGTCTTCTCCCTGGAGAATGATATACAAGTAGGAGTGGAGAGTGCCGTTAAGAAGGATCGGCGCCACGCTGAACACCTTACGTTGATCCAGACTTCTCGGATCATCGCCATATACAGGAAAAGCGGCCCCGGATAAATAGTTGTTTAACGGGGTAAGATCGATCGTTTGACGCTTCATGTGCCCGACCGGTGCCGCGTCTGCCACAATATGTCCCTGAGGCGACACCACGTAGAGTTCAACGCTGGGATTAAGCGTCATCAGGCGATCAAACAGCGATTTGAGATTCTCAGTGTTTGCTTTACCCTGGTTATCCAGAAGCGGTTCACTGCTCACTATCTGCTGTGCCAACCCCGCAGACAGACGCTGCACCATGGCATCACCATACTGCTTACTGCTATAAAGCTGTACGCCACATGCCACGAACATGCATAAAACAAGCGTGGCGCTAAAAAGAAGTGACAGGCGCTGGCTTAACGTTAAGTGGCTTATCATGCGTGGGGCTCCGCTTTTTCGACGGCAAATTTGTACCCTTTCCCCCACACAGTCAGGATGATATCTGGCTCTGCGGCATCTTTTTCAATTTTGACGCGCAGACGGTTAATGTGCGTATTTACCGTGTGCTCGTACCCTTCATGCTGGTAACCCCAGACATGATCCAGCAACGATAAACGGGAGAATACCTCGCCCGGATGACGGGCAAACCAGTAGAGCAAATCAAACTCACGCGGAGTTAAGTCGATGGTTTCCCCCCGCAGGCGAACCTCACGTGCCAGTGGGTCAATCTCCATGCTGTGGCAACGAATAATGCCCGCCTCCAGACGAAGATTTTGCCCCATCGCCTCCTGACGTCGAAAGAGCGCCTTAACCCGAGCAATCAACTCCAGAACGGAGAATGGTTTGGGCAGATAGTCGTCAGCCCCCATCTCAAGCCCCAGCACCCGGTGCGTCTCGCTGGTACGAGCGCTGATGATAATGACAGGCAGATAGCGGGTCATCTGACGGATACGGCGACAGATCTCCAGCCCGTCCACGCCAGGCAGCATCAGATCGAGGATCACGGCATCCCAGTTCTGCTTTTCCAGTTGAAGCAGAGCACGTTCGCCATCGGCTTCGTGCACAATCTCGAAACCTTCATCTTTTAAGTTCAGGCTCAGGAAGGTGGCGATATCGCTATCGTCTTCCACCAGCAATATTTTCTTTGCGTTACTCATGACCCACATCCACGCCGTTTCATTACAGTTGAGCTTACCTAATAACGCCCGCCGGAGTTATCACATTTTATTTAAACTTCCGTGAGGATGTGGTGACCGAATTTACCTTAGGATTTGACCACGCAATGGAAAAACGAGGTCACCATGTCTCTGCCAACAGCTGTTATTCATCCCCTTTGGGTCAGGGTGTGCCACTGGATTAATGCCCTCGCTATGGCTGGCATGATATTCAGCGGATGGCGCATTTATAACGCCTCGCCGTTGTTTCCATTCACTTTTCCGTCCTCTTTCACGTTAGGAGGCTGGCTGGGCGGTGCCCTGCAGTGGCACTTCACCATGATGTGGGTTTTAGGTATTAACGGCCTGATCTACTGCACGTTAGGTATTGTCACCGGGCGCTTTGCACGCACCTTTTTCCCGTTATCTGTTAAGGGGTTACTGAAGGATATAGCGCTGGCCCTGCGGGGAAAACTGCAGCATGCCGATCTCAGCCACTACAACATGGTGCAAAAACTGGCCTACTTACTGGCCATCCTGACGGGGGTAATGCTTGTGCTTTCCGGGCTGGTTATCTGGAAATCCGTTCAGTTTCCGCTTTTACGTGAACTGCTAGGAGGTTATGACGCCGCGCGTTACATCCACTTCTTTTGTATGTCCTTCATTGTCGTGTTTGTCGTGATCCACCTGATTATGGTGCTGCTCGTTCCTAAAACATTACTGGCAATGTTGCGCGGTCGCTAAGGGTATCTCATGAAAAAGCCAACCTTTCTCTCTTCCCGCGACGCGGAATATCTGGTGAAAGACGCAGAAAAATCCGTAAACGCACAGCGACGTAACTTCCTTAAACAGGGGCTGACGTTAGGCGGGATTATGCTACTTACAGGGTGTGACCTGAGCGACAACGACAGTGTTGAAACTGCACTTTCACGAATGTCGCGCTTTAACGATCGTGTTCAGGGGTTCCTGTTCAGCGACCGTCATCTGGCACCGGAGTATGCCGAAAGCGACATCACCCGACCTTTCCCGTTTAACGCCTTTTACGATCGCGACCAAATTCCGCAGATCGATGGTCGGGATTATCAACTCGCCATTCGTGGCCTGGTGCGAGACACCCGCAGTTGGTCCCTGCCTGAGTTGTATCGTATGCAACAGGTAAACCAGATCACACGCCATATTTGCGTCGAAGGGTGGAGTGCCATTGGCCGCTGGGGTGGTATCCCCTTCCGCCATTTTCTGCAGGTGATCGGTGCCGATACCCGCGCCAAATACATCAGCTTCCGCTGTGCGGATGATTACTACACCAGCATTGATATGGCGACCGCGTTGCACCCGCAAACGCTGCTCGCCCTGACCTGGGATAACCAAATCCTCCCTCCTGAGTACGGTTATCCCATGAAACTCCGTATCCCGACCAAGCTGGGGTACAAAAACCCGAAGCATATTCAGGTCATTGAAATCACCAATCGCTTCCCCGGCGGTTACTGGGAAGACCAGGGTTACAACTGGTTTGGTGGCAGTTAATACAACAACGTAACGACGAGGAAATACCATGAAAAAAATGATTATTGCAGCAACCGTGCTTTCAGCTCTGTTTATGGCAAATGTGCAGGCAGCAGACTCCATGAGCAAAGAGACGATGGCAAAAGACAACATGTCCCAGCCACACGATAAAATGTGTAAGGGCGACATGTGCAAAGACGCCATGAAGAAGGATCACATGGGGAAAGACAAAATGGGCAAAATGGACAATATGAAAAAGGATGAGATGGGTAAAAAAGACGCCATGAGCCAGTAAGTCTCATCGCAGCCGGAGGCACCCGCCCTCCGGCTGCTTCGCTTATTGTTTAACGAGTAGCGTCAACACTTCATAATGCGCAGTGTGCGGGAACATATCGAAAAGCTGTACGCGCTCAATGCGGTAACCCGGCAAATGCGCAATGTCTTTCGCCATCGTCTGCGCGTTGCAGCTTGAATAAACGATGTAATCCGGTGCCATCTGGCTCAGGTAGTCGCATAGCGCTTGTCCGATGCCACGGCGCGGCGGATTCACCAGTACCAGCTCTGGCACGTTACCCTGTCCGGTCGCGAACTGCGTAGAGTCCAGCGCCTGGAAGTGCAGATTCGTTAACCCCAGCTCAGCAGCGGACTGTCTGGCGCAGGCAATCGCTTCAGCAGAGATCTCAATCCCTGTAAGCTGCATCTCAGGCGTGGCGCAGTGCAGACCAAATCCTCCCACACCACAGAACAGATCCCACATATGGTTGATGTTCAGCGCCCGAACCCAGTCGCGGGCGGTTGCATACAGGGCGCTCGCCACGACAGGGTTAGTCTGGAAGAAACTCTGCGGACGGATCCACAGTGGCACACCATTGAAATTCTCCGCCAGCGCATGCTGTTCGGTGAAGAAGACCTCTTTTTCCCCTTCCATGATCGCCATATGCACCGGCTGAATATTTGCCGTAATGACCTTAAGCTGCGGAAGCTGTTCCTGCAACCACGGCAGCGCCGCGCGAAGCTGCTCCAGCTTGGTTTCGGAACGCAGAACGAAACGCAGAATCATGCCGCCGTCAATCTGGCTTTCCGTCAGCAGAAGGTATTTCAGCTCGCCGCGCTTGCGGGCGACGTTGTAAGGCGTTAACCCGGCCCGCGCAATAAACGGTTTGAGTGCCGCAAAGACGGGCTCAAATGAGGTGGGGTAAAGCGGGCAGTCAGTTAAGTCTTCTGGTGTGCCATCGCGATGCAACATTCCCAGCAGCGGTTTTTCAACGCTGCCGCTGACCACCATTTTGGCTTTATTACGAAACCCCTGCTCCGGGCCGCCGACGGGTGCGCACCACTCGCCCACCGCATGTTCAGCCAGCAGCTGTTGCAGGTCGGCCATTTTGGCGGTGAGTTGTTGAGAGACCGGTTGTTCTATCCACTGACAGGAGCGACAGCGACCGGCGTCATAGAGTGCGCACTGCATATGAAGACCTTAAAAATCACGAGGGCTGCGATTATACACATTATTGCAGACGGAAGAACCGCCGACTGGAGGCTGGAACGAAGAGTAAAAAGAGCACCAGTATGTCCGGCAGTTTTTGCATAAACAGCGCGCGCAGGATCTCGCGTTTGGATTCACCGGCAATGCTGAACAGCTCCGGGTAGCCATAGCCCAGCGAGGCGGCCCACAGATAGCTGGCGGCGGTCACCTGCGTCAGCAGATAGACCCAGCGTGCCCAGTTACGCCCTTTCACCAGCGAAAAGGCGCAGTAGATCTCGATAAACACCAGCACCAGGCTGCTCAAAAAGACCAGCGTCAGATTCCACGTCTGCACACTGCGGTGAATAAATTCACCAATGCCGCGCGCGCCCAGGGTATTCAGAATCATCAGCACATCCAGGCAGCGGATCATAATAATGGCGAGCGCCGCCACCTGAACCAGCGCAGGAACGTTAGGACGAGCGTGCGTAAGACGTGATTTTTTTAATAATCCCAATGTTTTACTTCCCTGAAAAACAGTGCCGCGTCGTACGCGGCACATCACTGGAAATTTTAAATCCTTCAGCCGCGTCTTGCACGCTGGATATCACGCACACGCTGTTTTTCCGCGCGCGCCATCAAATACCAGGCGATAAATCCGACAATTCCGACCACACCGAGAATAATCGAGGCCAGGGCGTTGATTTCCGGGTTGACCCCCATGCGCACGCTGGAGAAGACCAGCATCGGCAGCGTCGTCGCCCCCGGGCCGGAAACAAAGCTGGCGATAACCAGATCGTCGAGCGACAGGGTAAACGCCAGCAACCAGCCCGAGATCACCGCTGGCATGATCATCGGCAGGGTGATGATGAAAAAGACCTTCAGCGGCGTCGCACCAAGATCCATCGCTGCCTCTTCAATGGAGCGATCCAGCTCGCGCAGACGCGAGGAGATCACCACCGCCACGTATGCGGTACAGAAAGTGACGTGCGCCAGCCAGATGGTGAGCATCCCGCGATCCGCCGGCCAGCCGATAGCATGCGCCAGCGCCACGAACAGCAGCAGCAACGCCAGACCGGTGATCACGTCCGGCATAACCAGCGGGGCGGTGATCATAAAAGCAAAGCCATTCGAACCGCGAAAACGGCCGAAACGAACCATCACCAGTGCAGCGATGGTCCCCAGCACCGACGCCATGGTTGCGGCCAGCGCAGCAATCGTCAGGCTCAGCCCCACTGCGCTCATCATCGCATCATCGTGGAACAACTCGCTGTACCAGCGCGTTGACCAGCCCGCCCAGACCGTCACCAGTTTGGAGCTGTTGAACGAGTAGATCACCAGCATCAACATGGGTGCGTACAGGAAGGTAAAGCCAATCACCAGGATCGCAATTCGCCACGGGGAGCGCACTACCGGTAAGTTGTTCATCCGTGGTCTCCCATCTGTTTCTGCTGGTGCTTATGGAACCACATGATCGGCACGATCAGCAGGAGTAACATCACAATTGCCACCGCAGACGCCACTGGCCAGTCACGGTTATTAAAGAACTCTTGCCACAGCACGCGACCAATCATGATGCTGTCCGGCCCGCCGAGCAGTTCCGGGATCACAAACTCCCCCACCGCCGGAATAAAGACCAGCATCGACCCGGCAATAATCCCGCCTTTGGTCAGCGGGACGATCACACTGAAGAAGGTCTTCAACGGGCGCGCGCCGAGATCAAGCGACGCTTCCACCAGTGAGTAATCAATACGCGTCAGCGCCGTATAAATCGGCAGCACCATAAACGGCAGATAGGCGTAAACAATGCCAATGTAGACCGCGAGGTTGGTGTGCAGGATCGTCAGCGGCTGATCGATAACCCCGAGCCACATCAGGAAATTATTCAGCACACCGTTGTTTTTGAGGATCCCCATCCAGGCGTAAACGCGGATCAGGAACGAGGTCCACGACGGCAGGATCACCAGCAACAGTAAAATGTTACGCGTCGACGGCTTACTGTGCGCCACGGCCCACGCCAGCGGGTAACCCATCACCAGACAGCAGATCGTCGAAATCGCCGCCACCTGTAACGACTGTAAATACGCTTCGAAATAGAGCGGATCGTCAGTCAACTGCAGGAAGTTGCCGAGATTAAGCGTCAGCGTGAGCTGTCCGTCAGCCCACTCCCACAGATCGGTATACGGAGGGATCGCCCGCGCCATTTCTGCGAGGCTGATCTTGAAAACAATCAGGAATGGCAGCAGGAACAGCAGGATCAGCCACACGTATGGCATGGCGATCACCAACTTGCGACCGTGGTTCATCTGCATGCGCGCCAGCCAGTTCGCAAAACCACCTGGTTTTTCTGCGCGGGCTGGAGGTTCTAATGTACTCATGGGCCGCTCCTTATACCGTCAGCACAACGCAACTGTCAGCATCCCAGCACAGGCGCACTTCGTCACCCCAGGTCGGCTGCCCCTTGCGATAGCGATGTTCGTTCTGCAACTGAGCGCTGAGCATCTGTCCGCTTTTCAGACGCACGTGGTAGATGGAAAGATCGCCAAGGTAGGCAATATGCACCACTTCACCCACGGCAAAGTTATAGCCATCCGCAGGCGGATCCTCACAGAGCATGATTTTCTCCGGGCGCAGCGCGACGTAAACCGGCACGTTATCCACCACCGAGTTATCCGGATCGACCTTAAGCGGGTGTTGCAGCCCCGGTGATTCAATGACCAGTCCATCTTCCTGGCGGTCTTTCAGCAGCCCTTCGAAGACGTTGACCGAGCCAATGAACTCCGCGCTGTAGCGAGTAGTCGGGTGCTCATAAATCTCTTCTGGTTCGCCAATCTGTACGAACTTCCCGCGGTTCATGATGGCGATTCGCCCGGCCATGGTCATCGCCTCTTCCTGGTCGTGAGTCACCATCACGCAGGTCACCCCCACACGTTCGAGGATATCTACCACTTCGAGCTGCATACGGTCGCGCAGTTTTTTATCCAGGGCACCCATTGGCTCATCGAGCAGCAATAATTTCGGGCGTTTTGCCAGGCTGCGGGCCAGGGCCACGCGCTGACGCTGACCGCCAGAGAGCTGGTGCGGTTTACGCTTCGCGAACTCCTGCATGTGCACCAGGCTCAGCATCTCGGCCACACGCGCGGTAATTTCGGCTTTCGGCAGTTTGTCCTGCTTCAGGCCAAAGGCGATGTTCTGTTCCACCGTCATGTGCGGGAACAACGCGTAGGACTGGAACATCATGTTAATCGGACGCTGGTACGGCGGCACACTGGAGAGATCCACGCCATCCAGCACAATCTGCCCGGCAGTGGGCTGTTCAAAACCGGCCAGCATACGCAGCAAGGTCGACTTACCGCAGCCAGATGCCCCCAGGAGGGCAAAAATTTCACCTTTGTAGATCGTCAGATTGACGTCGTCCACGGCATGCTGGCCATCGAAAGATTTGGTGAGGTTACGAATTTCAAGAAGCGGGGTCAGCGCTTTACGGACTTTCGCCTGCGGGCGGGGGATCGCGTCATTCACGGGGTGCTCTCCGGCAGAAATCAAATCATGGTGCAGGCGCACCATAACGGTGCACCTGTTGCCGGGGGCGCTGGGCTTGCCCGGCCTACAACTCGCGGATAATTATTTACCGCTTTTCACCTTGGTCCACGCACGGGTACGTACGCGGTCAATTTTTGGATCCTGAACTTTCAGGGTGAACAGCTTGGCGAACACATCCGCTGGCGGATAGATAGCCGGGTTTTTGCGGATCTCTTCGCTAACCAGTGGCACGGAGGCCTTGTTACCGTTCGCGTAGTAGACGTGGTCACTGATATGGGCAATCACTTCAGGACGCATCAGGTAATTAAGGAACTGATAGGCTTCGTCTTTGTTTTTCGCATCTGCAGGCATCGCGAAGACGTCAAAGAACGCCAGTGCTCCCTCTTTCGGAATGAAATAGGAAACGTTCACGCCGTTTTTCGCCTCTTTCGCACGGTTCGCCGCCTGCCACACATCGCCCGCCCAGCCAATCGCGACGCAGATGTCGCCGTTAGCCAGGTCGTTAATGTACTGTGAAGAGTGGAAGTAACGGATATTCGGACGTAGCTTCAGCAGCAGATCGGTCGCCGGGCCGGTGTAGTCGTTAGCCTTGTTGCTGTTTGGATCTTTGCCCAGGTAGTTCAGCACGGTGGCGAAAATCTCTTCCGGCGCATCGAGGAAGGAGACGCCGCAACTTTTCAGTTTCTCAAGGTTTTCCGGCTTCAGCACCACGTCCCAGCTGTCCAGCTTGACGTCCGGGCCCAGCGCCGCTTTGACTTTATCGACGTTGTAGCCGATACCGGTGGTCGCCCACAGATAAGGCATGGCATATTTATTATCAGGGTCGTGCTTCGCAACCAGCTTCAGCACTTCCGGGTCAAGGTTTTTCCAGTTTGGTAACTTGCTCTTGTCCAGCGGCTGGAAAACACCTGCCGTCAGCTGACGCTCCAGGAAGCTTGCGGAAGGTACCACCAGGTCAAAACCGGTACTTCCCGCCATCAGTTTTCCTTCCAGCACTTCGTTGGAATCGAAGACGTCGTAGACCACTTTAATGCCGGTCTCTTTTTCAAAATTGGCGACCGTGTCCGGCGCAATATAATCAGACCAGTTATAAACATGCAGCGTTTTTTGTTCCGCAGCGAGCGTGCCGGCAGAGACGGCCATCAGAGCACCCGCAACCAGACCCGATAACCATTTTTTATTCAAGGCGATCATAGTGTTATTCCTTCTGAAAGCTCGTTAACAAACGAACTAAAACTGTGCAATCTGGATATATGCAAAAATCATGCATAGTTTGTCGCTCTGCCTAAAATAAAAAGAAACCTCTTTACCCGGCAGCATCCGCTCGCTTTTTTAAGCATCGCAAGAATAACTGTAGCCCGTGTCTCCGGCTATAGCCCAGACGAAAAAACGCCTTTTATCAATTTTTTATGCAGGTTATGTCTATGTGATAAGCCGAAACGGCCTTCCGGGAGGTGAATAATTCTTTAAGGAAAGGTTAAAAGCAGCAGAAAAAATGGCCTTCTGCAGCCGCTATGGCAGCGACTGCGCAAAAGTCAGACAGGCTTAGTGAAGAAAATTGGGAGATGCATCATTATTCTCTGCATCATCTTCCGCGCTATACAGCAGATGATGTGCATTGGCTTCCATCATTACCATGGAAATTTGCTCTTCACTCAAGCGCATAAACCAGGAGAACTGTTTGAACGAGAGCCCTGCACCGGAGAATAAAGACTGGCAAACGACCAGTTTTGGCAGATTATCATCCTGTATATCGAGAAATGCTTTCACGGTCAAAGAACTGGCATTGATGGCCGACAGGTCGGAGGCCAGCGCCAGCAGCGCAGACGGCTTCACTTCGGCCAGCGCCGAGAAAAGAATCACGTCGTTAATGAGATCGATTTTGGCATCGAAAATGCCATCGAAATTCTGCATATGAGGCAGATGCAGCGCCTGACAGGAATCGCATTCGAAGAACGTAATTCCGGCATCATCAAGCCATTGACGTAACGTATCCAGTGTTGGAACGACCTGTAAATCCATCGCTGTGCAGCCTCTTTAATAAAAACTTCGCATAGGGTACGCAAAAAGTGCGATCAATACCATTCACCCGCCTGTTTTCAGACAGTAGCCCGGCGTCGCATGACGTTCGATCCATGAGATCATTTTACCCGCAATATCGACCCCTGTGGTTTTTTCCACGCCTTCCAGCCCCGGCGAGGCATTCACTTCCATGACCAGCGGACCACGCGTTGCCCGCAGAAGGTCTACCCCCGCCACGTCCAGCCCCAGGGTTTGTGCCGCTTTCACCGCAATTTCCCGCTCGCGCTCGCTGATATCCGCCACCCTCGCCACACCGCCACGGTGCAGGTTAGAGCGGAAGTCGCCCTCTTTTGCCTGGCGCTCTATGGCCGCTACCACCTCGTTCCCCACCACGAAGCAACGAATGTCGCGACCTTTGGCCTCTTTGATGTATTCCTGCACCAAAATGTGGGCATTCAGCCCCCGGAAAGCATCAATGACGCTTTCTGCCGCCTGACGTGTTTCCGCCAGCACCACGCCAATGCCCTGCGTACCTTCCACCAGTTTGATCACTAAAGGTGCGCCGCCCACCATATCGATCAGGTCGCTGGTGTCGTCCGGTGAATGGGCAATCCCCGTGACAGGGAGATCGATCCCCTGGCGGGCGAGCAGCTGTAACGAGCGCAGCTTATCGCGGGCGCGGGAAATGGCGACGGATTCATTGAGCGGATAGCTGCCCAGCATTTCAAACTGGCGCAGCGCGGCGGTGCCGTAATAGGTTATCTGGGAGCCGATGCGAGGGATCACGGCATCAAAGTGCGGCAACTTGCGGCCTTTGTAGTGAATCGACGAGGCAGCCGGATCAATGTTCATATAGCAGGACATTGGGTCGAGGATCTCGACCTGATGCCCGCGTTTTGCCGCTGCTTCTCGCAGACGTTTACATGAATAGAGCGTTCCATCCCGGGACAAAATGGCAATTTTCACCCTGCACCTCTCTAAAGACATGGAAAAAGCCTGCATATCATATACGCAGGCAGGCGCAGGAGGAATGGACTATCGCGTCGCCCAGCCCTGTTTGTGCAGATAATCGAGAATAAACGGGCGATTTTCTTTAATGATGGTACGACGAATATGGTCACTCCAGGTATCGCGGCGGTTATTGCTGCCGCGCGTCATATAGTAGTTCGCCAGTTCTTCATCGTATTGCGCCAGGACATCCTGATCGACAGGTTGATAGTGATTTTCATGTACTAGCATGGCGGCAGGAATACGCGGCTTCAGATCCGGGTTATCCGCTGGCCATCCGAGGCACAGGCCAAACAACGGCAGAACATGTTTTGGCAGCTTCAGCAGTTCAGTGACGCTTTCGATATTGTTACGCAAGCCGCCGATATACACGCCGCCTAATCCCAGCGATTCCGCCGCCGTAAAGGCGTTTTGTGCCATCAGAGCAGTATCCACCACACCCAGCAGCAGCTGTTCTGCCAGCCCCAGTTCGGCTTCAGGGCAGATTTGCAGATGGCGGTTAAAGTCGGCGCAGAACACCCAGAACTCCGCCGCCTGGGCCACATGCTTCTGTCCGCCCGTAAGCGTGACCAGTTGTTCCCGCATGGCCGGGTCAGTAATACGGATAATAGAGCTGCACTGCAGGAAGCTGGAGCTGGAGGTCGCCCTTGCGCTGTTAATAATGGCTTCGCGCTGCGCCTCGGTAATCGGCTCATCGGTAAAGTGGCGGATCGAACGATGGGATGTGAGCAGGTCTATGGTTGGCGTCATATTGTCTCTCTTTGTCTTGCTTAATTCACATGGCAGCCAGTATAGGCAATGATTAGTGCAGTGTAATTGGCGAAACATAGCCTGACTGTATCAAAGCGACAGGCGAAACCTTCTTTAATGGCGGCAGGTTATCGGGCACTATATGTGTCATTCGCCGTCAGGCTTGTTTTTTGAGGAGAGAGAAATGTTTGCAGTAATTTTTGGTCGTCCAGGGTGCCCATACTGTGTGCGCGCGAAAGAGCTGGCTGAGAAACTGACCGCAGAGCGCGATGATTTCAACTTCCGCTACGTTGATATCCACGCGGAAGGCATCACGAAAGCCGATCTGGAAAAAACCGTCGGTAAGCCGGTTGAAACCGTACCGCAGATCTTCCTCGATCAGAAACACATCGGTGGTTGCACAGATTTTGAAGCTTACGCCAAAGAGCATCTTGGCCTGTTTGCTGAGCAGTAATACCTGAACGCCCTCACCTTGAGGGCGTTTTTATTTGGTGTGCCGTCGGTGTATCAGACTGCGCACAAACAGATAGCACAACGCGCCCAGGGCGCACCAGAACACACCGCTCAGCAACCACGCCAGCTCCTGCCAGAAACTTCTCACGGGAACAAACAGCAAGCGCATCAGCAGCAGACACAGCGGTGCTGCAAGCATTGCACCCAATAGCGGTTTCACCACCTCCCCTTTACGGGAGAGAAAGCTGGCGGCCGCGCCCGGCAGAGTGAAAAAGAGTAAACCCAGCTCCGGATGACCCGACGCCCTGAATGCCCCTTTCACATTAAAAGCGAGCGACATGCACACGACGGTGAACAGCAAAAAGCAGCTGATCACCCCCGCCCAGTTTCGTTTAATGTTCAAACTATCCTCCTGACTTATCTCTATCAAATACACATTCGTCGGGTAGACGCCCAGTCAGATAAAGCAATGCGGCAATCCTTGCCAAAGTACGCACAGGGTGATGCGATAATCAGTAGCTGTCAGTAGCTAATACGATTAAACTACACGCCAGCTAATGTTTTAGGGAATAAAGCAGGAAACAGGGAGCGTTAACGCCTTTCCCTGACCCAGAAAACAGTAGCCCAAAAAGCCCTTTTATTCAACAACTTACTGGTAAACAAGAAGTTAGCCTCCGTGAATATAAACGTCGCAGACTTGTTAAATGGGAATTACATCCTGTTATTATTTGTTGTACTCGCGCTGGGCCTTTGCCTGGGTAAATTGCGCCTGGGGTCGGTTCAACTTGGTAATTCCATTGGCGTTTTAGTCGTATCATTAATATTAGGTCAGCAGCATTTCAGCATTAACACGGACGCGCTCAACTTAGGTTTTATGCTGTTTATTTTTTGTGTTGGTGTGGAAGCGGGTCCCAACTTTTTTTCAATTTTCTTCCGCGACGGCAAAAATTATCTGATGCTGGCGCTGGTCATGGTCGGTAGCGCACTGCTGATTGCGTTAGGGCTGGGTAAACTGTTTGGCTGGGATATCGGGTTAACGGCCGGTATGCTGGCAGGTTCGATGACCTCTACGCCAGTGCTTGTCGGTGCAGGTGATACCCTGCGCCATTCTGGCATGGCTGGTGCACAACTCTCTACCGCCCTCGACCACCTGAGCCTGGGCTATGCCCTGACTTATCTGATCGGTCTTGTGAGCCTGATTGTGGGCGCGCGCTACCTGCCGAAACTGCAACACCAGGATCTGCAGACCAGTGCCCAGCAAATCGCCCGCGAGCGCGGTCTGGATACCGACACCAAACGTAAAGTCTATCTCCCGGTGATCCGCGCGTATCGCGTCGGGCCAGAGCTTGTTGCATGGGCTGACGGGAAAAATCTTCGCGAGCTGGGTATATACCGCCAGACCGGTTGCTATATCGAACGCATTCGTCGCAACGGCATTCTGGCGAACCCGGACGGCGATGCGGTGCTGCAGATGGGAGATGATATCGCGCTGGTGGGTTACCCGGATGCCCACGCCCGTCTTGACCCAAGCTTCCGTAACGGCAAAGAGGTGTTCGACCGCGATCTGCTCGACATGCGTATCGTCACCGAAGAGATTGTGGTGAAAAACCATAACGCCGTCGGCCGTCGTCTGGCGCAACTGAAGCTGACCGACCACGGTTGCTTCCTTAACCGCGTGATCCGCAGCCAGATTGAGATGCCTATCGACGACAACGTCGTACTCAATAAAGGTGACGTTTTGCAGGTCAGCGGCGACGCCCGCCGCGTGAAAACCGTTGCTGACCGCATCGGCTTTATCTCCATTCACAGCCAGGTCACCGACCTGCTGGCGTTCTGCGCCTTCTTTATCGTTGGCCTCATGATTGGGATGATCACCTTCCAGTTCAGCAACTTTAGCTTCGGCATCGGTAACGCCGCCGGTTTGCTGTTCGCCGGGATCATGCTGGGCTTCCTGCGAGCGAACCATCCGACCTTCGGCTACATTCCGCAGGGCGCGCTGAATATGGTGAAAGAGTTCGGCCTGATGGTCTTTATGGCGGGTGTCGGTTTAAGCGCGGGTAGCGGCATTGGCCACAGCCTGGGTGCCGTTGGCTGGCAAATGTTAGTTTCCGGACTCATCGTCAGCCTGGTGCCGGTAGTGATCTGTTTCCTGTTCGGCGCCTACGTGCTACGCATGAACCGCGCCCTGCTCTTCGGAGCCATGATGGGTGCTCGTACCTGTGCGCCAGCCATGGAAATTATCAGTGACACCGCGCGCAGCAACATCCCGGCACTGGGCTATGCAGGCACTTACGCTATCGCCAACGTACTGCTGACGCTGGCAGGTACGCTGATCATTATCATCTGGCCTGGACTCGGATAACTCCTAAGTTTGCGCATAAAGAAAAAATTTTCGTTATGCGCAGAACTTTTTGATCTGGGGGCAGTCATAACTAGTGCCACTGCTTTTCTTTGATGTCCCCAATTTGTGGAGCCCATCAACCCCGCCGTTTTGGTTCAAGGTTGATGGGTTTTTTGTTGCCTGAAGTTCAACCATTCTGTTTCAGCCCGTTAAAGGGGTTAAAGCCAGATCTAGTCCGGGATGAACCAACTAAAACTCACCCACCTCTAATTTTTTCCGCTCCATATGAAAGCACATAACCAACGATTAATGCCCCAATACATCCGGCCAACTTCATCCAGGTGTTTTCAAACCAAAAAAAAGAACCCATAGCAAAAATCACAGCCAGAAAAGTGATGGTTCCCTCAATTGCGTGGGACATTAACGATTTTACAAATTTCATTCTGTATTCCTTTGCAATCAATAGGGTGCCCTTCGATGAACACAAGGTAAGGCTCTAGCTGTTGTTCAACGAGGAAGTAGACCATATCTAATCCGTAGTGGTCCAAACCCGCGCAAAGAATAACCAAAGGTAATTAGCGATTCCAGACGATATTTTTCAGTTTAACAGCCAGCCTGGTTTTCCCCTCTTCCATTCCTCACACCAAATACATATGATTAAACGAATATGTATTAACTATCCGAAGGTTTAACCATGCTCCACCCGCTCCAACTCTTCAAAACCCTCTCCGACGAAACGCGGCTCTCCATCATCATGCTGCTCCGTGAAGCGGGCGAGCTGTGCGTTTGCGATCTCTGCTCCGCGACCACCGAGTCGCAGCCGAAAGTCTCCCGCCATATGGCGTTGCTCCGCGAGTCCGGGCTGGTTATCGATCGCCGGGAAGGGAAATGGATCCATTACCGTTTATCCCCTCACGTGCCTGCATGGGCGGCAACCATTATCGACAACAGCTGGAACTGCCTGCGGGAAGAGACGCGTGAAAAACTGAAAAACAGACTTACGGGTTCGTGTTAATCAATACACATTCACAAAAACAGATATGATGGAGTAAGCAATGTTTCTGGCAGGGGCAATTTTTCTGTTTACGCTGGTACTGGTTATCTGGCAGCCAAGGGGGCTGAGTATCGGCTGGAGCGCGACCATTGGTGCCGTGCTGGCGCTGGTCAGCGGTGTGATCCACATTAATGATATTCCGGTGGTCTGGAATATTGTCTGGAATGCGACGGCCACGTTTATCGCCGTCATTATCATCAGCCTGCTGCTGGATGAGTCTGGCTTTTTCGAATGGGCTGCGTTGCACGTTGCCCGCTGGGGAAATGGCCGGGGGAGATTACTTTTTACGTATATCGTGCTGCTGGGCGCGGCGGTTGCGGCGCTGTTTGCCAATGACGGTGCGGCGCTGATCCTGACACCTATCGTGATTGCTATGCTGCTGGCGCTGGGGTTCAGCAAGCAGGCAACGCTGGCGTTTGTGATGGCGGCAGGGTTTATCGCCGATACCGCCAGCCTGCCGCTGATTGTCTCTAACCTGGTCAACATTGTGTCAGCCGATTTCTTCACGCTGGGGTTCAGCGAATATGCCTCGGTGATGATCCCGGTTGATATCGCCGCGATTGCCGCCACGCTGGTGATGCTGCATCTGTTCTTTCGCAAGGAAATTCCCCCGGAATATGACCTGTCGAAACTTCGGGAGCCGGCACGCGCTATTACCGATCTCCCGACGTTCAGAACGGGCTGGATCGTCCTGCTGCTTCTGCTTGTCGGTTTCTTCGTACTTGAACCTCTCGGTATTCCGGTCAGCGCCATTGCGACCGTCGGCGCGCTGATTTTATTCGCTGTCGCAAAACGCGGACATGCGATAAACACCGGAAAAGTGCTGCGCGGCGCACCGTGGCAGATCGTCATCTTCTCGCTGGGGATGTATCTGGTGGTGTATGGCCTGCGCAATGCCGGGCTGACGGACTATCTCACAGGCGTACTGAATAGCCTGGCCGGACACGGGCTGTGGGCCACCACGCTGGGAACCGGGTTCATCACTGCGTTCCTGTCATCCATAATGAACAATATGCCCACGGTGCTGATTGGCGCGCTCTCGATTGATGGCAGTACGGCAACAGGATTGATTAAGGACGCGATGATTTACGCCAACGTGATTGGTTGCGACCTGGGGCCGAAAATCACACCTATCGGCAGCCTGGCGACCCTGCTCTGGCTTCATGTACTGGCGCAGAAAAACATGACGATTACCTGGGGCTACTATTTCCGGACGGGTATCATAATGACGTTACCGGTCCTGTTTGTGACGCTCGCCGCGCTGGCGCTACGTCTCTCCTTCACACTGTAATGAGCCACTGATATGACCCACATCACCATTTACCACAACCCAGCCTGCGGCACCTCGCGCAATACGCTCGAGATGATCCGCAACAGCGGCACGGAGCCAGAGATTATTCTGTATCTGGAAACCCCGCCATCGCGCGACACGCTGACTACTCTGATTGCGGATATGGGAATTTCTGTACGGGATCTGCTGCGTAAAAACGTGGAACCCTATGAACAGCTCGACCTGGCCGAAGATAAATTCACCGACGAACAGCTGCTCGACTTCATGCTGCAATACCCGATCCTGATTAACCGTCCGATCGTCGTGACGCCGCTGGGCACTCGCCTGTGCCGCCCTTCTGAAGTCGTCCTCGACATCCTGCCTGACGCGCAAAAAGGGGCATTTACGAAAGAGGATGGCGAAGCCGTCGTGAATGCCAGCGGGAAAAAAATCTCGCAAAAGTAACCTATTGATAATGGCGCAGTAAGGCTTGCATGCGGCATACCCCACCTACCGGTTGAGTTGCATCAGCCGAAACCCGGCTCATACTTTTGAGGGTCAGGTCTGGTGAGGGTATGCGGGTATGGGCTTTAAAAACAAAATCGCTGTCATCTTCGGTGGCAGCGGCGCCATTGGCAGCGCTGTGGCAGATGCTCTGGCGCGTGAGGGGGTTGAGGTTCACCTCGCTGCACGCACACCTACCAGGCTGGAACATGTTGCCAATAGCATTCGTGCCGCAGGCGGGTCTGCCAGCACATTTATTTTCGATGCGCTGGATGAGTCCGCGCAGCTTCCTGAGCTTGTCCATATTGATATTGTCGTCAACGCCACAGGCTTTATGCACGATCAGGGCAAACGCCTCGACGCGTTAACTCTTAGCGAATTCAGGCAGGGTTTTGATCCCTTCCTGACCGCGTACTTTAACATCGCCAAAGCCGTTGCGCCCCGCATGGGCGGCGAACATGGCGGAACCCTGATTACCATCGTCGCGCCCGCCGCGAATATGGCGATCTCCGGGCACCTGGGGCATATCGTTGGCTGCGCGGGAACAGAAGCGTTTACCCGGGCGCTTGCCGCAGAACTGGGCGTTAAAAATATTCGCGTCGTGTGCGTGCGCTCTCACGCGGTAGCCGACGCGATGCAGGCAGGTTCGTATGTCGGTGCCATTTTCGCCGCTAAGGCACAGGAGATGGGGATTACGGTCGAGCAGTTTCTCGGTGGTGCCGCGCAAAGTACCCTGACGCATCGCCTGCCAACGCTGGCGCAGGTGGCCGACACGATTACATTTCTGGCCTCAGATGCGGCAAGCGCCATCACGGGAACCACCGTTAATATGACCGCAGGCGTAACCTAGCATCCGCCCTCGCCCGCAATTCTTCCCACCATTGCCCGGATCTCTTCGCGGGTTAACGGTGCCCGGTCGGTGACAAAGTGCAGCGTCATCCCTTCGATAAACGCATCCAGTGCGCGAGTGGTGACCGGGTCAAACCACTGCTCAAGCGTAGTCTGGCTCATCTTCATCCAGTCCTGCATCACCGTTTTGAGCGCCGTGCTGCGGTGCATAAAGGCGTAGAGTTGATACATCAGCGCCATGTTGTGCGGCGTCGTCACCTGCGAACTGTGGATCAGCGTGGTGATGGCTTCACACGCCATTTCAGGCCCGGTGACACCGGCGAAGAAATCCCGGTACTGTTGCGACATCTGCCGGGTAAACCACGTGAAAGCCTCCTCCAGCAGCGACTCCATACCCTCGAAATAGTAGGTCATCGACCCTAGCGGCACACCTGCACAGGACGCGATTTTGCGGTGCGTGACGGCATGGATACCGTGCTCAGCGATGGTGTCCAGCGTCGCCTGCAGGATCTTCTCCCGGCGATGAGGATCGTTCGGTGGTCTGGTCATAAATTCCTCACGTAGTTTATGTACAAATGTACACAAACTTGCTAGTGTTGTCGCTATTGTTGTACTTCCGGTGCTAATCTCAATGACTCTCGCCTCCCCTCGTCGAACTCTGCAGCTACGCCTGTGGGCGCTGTTCATGTTCTTCTTTATTCCCGGTCTGCTGATGGCTTCCTGGGCCACGCGTACCCCCGCCATTCGCGATATTTTGTCCGTTTCTACGGCCGAGATGGGCATTGTGCTGTTCGGTCTGTCTATAGGCTCTATGAGCGGCATTCTTTGCTCAGCGTGGCTGGTGAAGCGCTTTGGTACACGGGCGGTGATCCGCACCACCATGTGCTGCGCTGTGTTCGGGATGGGGGTACTGAGCGTTGCGCTATGGTTTGCCTCACCGGTTCTGTTTGCCCTGGGGCTGACAATATTTGGCGGCAGTTTCGGTTCGGCGGAGGTCGCCATTAACGTTGAAGGGGCAACGGTCGAGCGTGAAATGAACAAAACCGTGCTGCCAATGATGCATGGCTTTTACAGCCTTGGCACGCTGGCCGGTGCGGGCGTGGGGATGGCACTGACGGCATTTGGCGTCACAGCCAATCTGCATATCCTGCTGGCAGCACTGGTTTGTATTATTCCGATTTTGACCGGTATCCGGGCAATCCCTGACGGCACAGGTAAGAACTCCTCGGATGAACAACATTCGGCGGAAAAAGGGCTTCCTTTCTACCGCGATATTCAGCTGATGCTGATCGGCGTGGTGGTGTTGGCGATGGCTTTCGCGGAAGGTTCCGCCAACGACTGGCTGCCGCTGCTGATGGTGGACGGCCACGGCTTTAGCCCGACCTCCGGCTCGCTGATCTACGCCGGATTTACGCTGGGCATGACCGTAGGGCGCTTTACCGGCGGCTGGTTTATCGATCGCTACAGCCGCGTGGCGGTGGTTCGCGCCAGTGCTCTGCTCGGAGGGCTGGGGATTGCGATGATCATCTTTGTGGATGTGGACTGGATTGCCGGCGTGTCGGTGATCCTCTGGGGTCTGGGTGCATCACTCGGCTTCCCGCTAACCATTTCGGCCGCCAGCGATACCGGCCCGGATGCGCCAACACGCGTCAGCGTGGTGGCGACCACGGGCTACCTCGCTTTCCTGGTCGGGCCACCACTGCTTGGTTTCCTCGGCGAGCACTACGGGCTGCGCAGCGCCATGCTGGTGGTGTTAGGGCTGGTCATCATCGCAGCGCTGGTGGCGCGTGCGGTGGCAAAGCCGGAAACGAATCAAACGACACTGGAGAAGGGATATGAGCGTTAAACTGATCGCCGTCGACATGGATGGCACTTTCCTGAGTGATGCAAAAACCTATAATCGCCCGCGTTTTCTGGCCCAGTATGCACGTATGAAGGCGCAAGGTATTCGCTTCGCGGTCGCCAGCGGCAACCAGTACTACCAGTTGATCTCCTTTTTCCCGGAGATTGCCCATGAAATTGCATTTGTCGCCGAAAATGGTGGCTGGGTCGTGAGCGAAGGGGAAGATGTCTTTAACGGTGAACTGTCGAAAGCCCATTTCGAGACCGTCGCGAACGTCTTAAACGACGTTCCGGGCATTGAGATCATCGCCTGCGGGAAAAGCAGCGCGTATACGCTGAAATGCTATGACGAGGGCTTTAAGGAGATCGCGGCGAAATACTACCACCGCCTCGAAATGGTGAGTGATTTCGACAACCTGAACGATATTTTCTTCAAGTTCGGGCTTAACGTTTCTGACGATGAAATCCCGCGTATACAGGCACTGCTGCATGAAAAACTGAGTGACATCATGGTGCCCGTCACGACCGGGCACGGCAGCATAGACCTGATCATCCCAGGCGTACATAAAGCCAATGGTCTGCGGATACTGCAAAAGCGCTGGGGCATAGACGACTGTGAAGTGCTGGCCTTTGGTGATAGCGGTAATGACGTGGAGATGTTGCGCCAGTCCGGGTTCAGCTTTGCGATGGCAAATGCCAGACCGCATATTAAAGCGGTGGCGCGCTTTGAAGCGCCGCATAATAACGAGGAAGGTGTTTTAAACGTGATTGAGAAGGTGTTGAACGGGGAGGCACCGTTTAATTGATACCGTGCTGTCTGGTACCCTCCCCCTAACCCTCTCCCATACGGGAGAGGGAATTAGACTTAAGGCTGCAGGGCGTTTCCGACGCGTTTGTCTTTCAGGAACACCACCATCAGTCCAACCCATAGCGCGCCGTTGGCGAGGTTAAACAGGCTGAACAGTCCGTTGCCGCCCATCGCGTAAGCATGCTTGCTCACTTCGATACCGACGGTAAAAATCAGCATCTGCAACATCCCCATCGCCGCGGACACCGTACCTTTACTCATCTCGCTGGCAAACAGCGTCAGGCGTACCAGCCCGGCATTCGCCACACCAATCCCGAACGCATAAATGCTTAACCCTGCGGTCATCCACAGATACGCATGAGATGACACCACGGTCGCGACCGCCGCGACAATCAGCCCCGCCGCAATCGGCCAGCCGCCCATAATAATCAGCGAACGCACGGTGCGGCGTGACGTCAGACGTGCCAGCACCAGGTTACCGATTATCAACGCGCCGAAAATCGGCACCTGCAGCAGACCATACTCGTAGCTGCTGAGCTTTTCACCGCTGATGATAATGACCGGAGACTGCGCAATCCACGCCAGCAGCGGCAGACTGACGAACCCCGTCGCCAGCGCACCCGCAACAAAGCGGCCATTCCTGAGCACTTCTTTGTAATCCCGGCCCAGCTCTTTGAGCGAAAGTTTCTCGCCGATGCGGGTGGCGGTTTCCGGCATCGCACGATGCAGGCCAAAGAACGCGATGGCGGCGAAAACAGCAAAGAGCACAAACATCCCTTCCCACGGCGCAACGTGCACCCACGCGGCCCCCACCAGCGGGCCGAGCAACGGGGCGATCAACGCCACATTCGCCATCAGGGCGGTGATCTTGATACACACCGCCTCTTCAAACGACTCCTGAATGGCGGCATACCCCACGGCACCGATAAAGCACAGACTCACCCCCTGCAGGAAACGCAGCAGGGTAAATTGTTCAATGTTTTGCGCCAGAAGCGTGGCAAGACAGGTCACGATAAACCACACCACGCCGGTCAGCATCACCGGACGGCGACCAATACGATCCGACAGTGGGCCTAACAGCCACTGTAAAAACATACCGCCGGCCAGATAGGCGGTCATGGAGGTCGGCACCCATTCAATTCCCGCGTTGTACTGTTCCACAACGGCCAGCATACCGGGCTGGATCATATCGTTGCCGATATAGGTAGAGAATTCGTAGAGCACCAGACACAGAGGAAAAAGCAACGCCTGACGACCCAGACGCGCTGCAGAAGAAGAACGGTTTAACATGCAATCTCTTTTTAATGACAAAATCGCGACGAGTGTAATGAAATGCCCCAGCCCGAGATAGTGATTTATCGAGGATAAACAGAAATAAGGCACATATCGTCTTCGTTTAAGGTTTCCTTAAGTTGACAGATTTATGATAGCCCCATTATTCGTCAACGACCCCAGATTATGGCACTCACCTCCAGCCGTTCAGAATTATCTAACTTACAGACAAATAAGACAAAACAACTTTACCGCTTACCGGCCCGCTTTTATGGTTACCAGCTTCTGGTCCTGATAGCCCTTGCCGTGCTGTTTACGTGGTTATCCCGCGATGAAACGCTCGACAAATGGGTGACCGGCTTTTGGTACGACGCGGCGACACAGAGTTTTCCACTGCAGAAAGACCATCTGCTGGATCTGCTGAACCACCGCATTGCGAAGTATATTGCCATCGCCTTAGGTGCCGTGGCGCTGTTTTACGGCGCTTACACGCGTAACACAAGACTGGTCACGGCTGCGTTGTTGATGGGACTTGGCGCGCTGGTGGTTGGCGTACTGAAAAGTGTAAGCCATCACAGTTGCCCGTGGGATCTGGTGGAATACGGCGGAAAGGCAGTTGCTTATCCCCTGTTCAGTTCTGTCCCTGCAGACAGCGGTCCCGGGCGTTGTTTCCCCGGCGGTCACGCGTCCAGTGGCTTTATGGTCATGGGCCTGTTTTTTGCCTTCTGGCGCGAGCGTCCACGTCTGGCCTGGTCCTTTGTCGTACTTGGTGTGGTGTTAGGTCTGGTGATGGGTTATGGCCAGGTGATGCGCGGCGCACATTTCTTATCTCACAACCTGTGGGCTGGGTGGTGGGTTTGGTTTTCCCAGGTGGTGGTCTATGGCCTTGTTTCCACCCGGTTTGCTAAAGAGTAACGACGTTATGTTAGAGCAATTGAACTATGGACTGTTTTATCTGATCAACGCCACCCCGGCATCACCGGAGTGGATGATTGATATCGCCACTTTTTTTGCCAAAGATCTGATCAGTATCGTTCCTGTGCTGGCCGTAATCCTCTGGTTATGGGGCCCGCGCAATCAGGTCGTCGCGCAGCGCCAGTTAGTTATCAAAGTTGCGATGGCCCTTGCGGTAAGCGTACTGATGAGTTTTGCACTGGGTCATCTGTTCCCGCACGATCGTCCTTTTGTTGCCCACGCTGGCTATACCTTCCTGCATCATGCGCCTGATGACTCCTTCCCGAGCGACCACGGCACGGTGATTTTCACGTTTGCACTGGCGTTTTTGTTCTGGCACCGCCTGTGGTCTGGTGCGGTACTAATGGTGGTGGCGGCAGCTATCGCCTGGTCGCGTGTTTACCTGGGCGTACACTGGCCGCTGGATATGGTTGGCGGTTTCCTGGTGGGGCTGATTGGTTGCGTAAGTGCAGCGATCCTGTGGAGCCTCTTTGGTCAGGTGCTCTACCACGGGGTCTCCCAACTCTATCGTATCCTCTTTGCTATCCCGATCCGCAAAGGCTGGGTACGTGACTAACCCTGGCCCAACAGGTTACACTTGGACCCCCGCCCTGCGGGGGTTCACTTTTTCCACGCCGAGGATCTATGGAAACACGACGCGATGACCGCATTGCTCAGCTGCTACAGGCGCTGAAGCGCAGTGATAAGCTTCATCTTAAGGAAGCCGCCACCCTCCTCGGCGTTTCAGAGATGACCATTCGTCGTGATCTGAACAGCGACAGTGCACCCGTCGTGCTACTGGGCGGGTATATTGTGCTGGAGCCACGCAGTGCCAGCCACTACCTGATTAGCGATCAAAAAACGCGCCTGGTTGAAGAAAAACGTAAAGCCGCCCGGCTTGCGGCCTCACTGGTACAGCCGCATCAGACGCTGTTTTTTGACTGTGGCACGACAACACCGTGGATAATCGAAGCCATCGACAGCAGTATTCCTTTCACTGCTGTGTGTTATTCGCTGAACACCTTTCTGGCGCTTCAGGAGAAACCCGAGTGTCGGGTGATCCTCTGCGGCGGTGAGTTCCACGCCAGTAACGCCATTTTTAAACCGCTCAATCTTCAGGATACGCTCAGCAATTTGTGCCCGGATATCGCGTTTTACTCCGCAGCGGGCGTCAGTACCCGTCAGGGGGCGACCTGTTTTAACCTGGAAGAACTGCCGGTGAAACACTGGGCATTAAGCGCCGCGCAGTATCATGTGCTGGTGGTGGATCACAGCAAGTTTGGCAAGGTGCGTCCGGCACGGATGGGAGAGCTGGCACAGTTCGATGTTATCGTCAGCGATTGCCGTCCGGATGAAGAGTATGTTGCGTATGCGAAGGCGCAGCAGGTGAAGTTGATGTATTGAGGTTGTGCCGGGTAAGCGCAGCGCCACCCGGCAAAAAACTTAGCTAAACCAACTGCCAAACCAGCTATGGAATTTCATTAATACGAAATCCCACATCCGGCTGAAGAAGCCACCCTCTTCGACTGCTTCCATCACAATCAGCGGACGCTGTTCAATCGACTTGCCATTAAGCTGGAAATCAATCGTCCCGACCACCTGGCCTTTTTTCAGCGGCGCGGTGAGCTGCGGATCGGTCAGGGTATAGCTGGCTTTCAGGTTTTTAAGCTGACCGCGTGGGATGGTCACTGACCCAGCCTCACCGGCCCCCAGGTTCACTTCGTTCTTATCACCAAACCAGACACGCTGGCTGACGAAGGTGGCATCCGGTTTAATCGGCGTCACCGTTTCAAAGAAGCGGAAACCCCAGGTCAGTAATTTTTCTGATTCGTTAAAACGGATACGGTCGGTTTTAGTCCCCAGTACCACCGAGATCAAACGCATGTCACCCTGGGTTGCGGAGGCCACCAGGTTGTATCCCGCCCCAGCAGTGGTACCTGTCTTCATCCCGTCAACGTTGACGTTACTGCTCCACAGCAGACGGTTGCGGTTCGGCTGACGAATTTTATTGAAGGTAAACTCTTTCTCTTTATGGATAGCGTATTCATCCGGCACGTCGTGGATCAGCGCTTTACCCAACAGCGCCATATCACGGGCGGTACTGAACTGGCCCGGCGAATCAAGACCGTGAACGGTTTTAAAGGTGGTGTTGGTCAGGCCCAGCTTTTGCGCATAGCCATTCATCAGGCCGATAAATGAATCCTGACTGCCGGCGACATAATCCGCCAGTGCGATACAGGCGTCGTTACCGGACTGGATAATCACCCCTTTATTCAAATCAGAAACGGAAACCTGATCGCCAGGTTTCAGGAACATCACTGATGAGCCCCGCAGCGCCGGGTTGCCAGTCGCCCAGGCGTCCTTCCCGATGGTGACCATATCGTCAAGCTTGATCTTGCCTGCTTTTAACGCCTGGCCGACCACATAGCTGGTCATGATTTTGGTCAGACTGGCTGGATCGAGTTTCTCATCTGCATTGCCTTCCGCCAGCACTTTACCGCTGGAGTAGTCCATCAGGATCCAGGCGCGCGCGTCCACTGGCGGCGCTTCTGGCGCAGCCTGCTCAGCTGCGTAGAGAGTTGGTGCAAACAGGAAAAGGAGCGCAGAGCCTGTCGCAAGGCTGCGCAGAGAAGTCATTTTTCGCGTCATAAATGCCACCCGAGTGTCCATTCAAAAATTACGTCACATCACCGTGTCGCAAGAAGCGATGAGTAATAGCGCACTAAAACCGTTAAAGAAACCCAACGAGGGTAAAGTTATTAAAGTTTATGCAATAACATTCAGATACGCTTTGATTCAGGCGATTTTTTTGTCTTCTGTTGCGTAATTGTTAGGTTTATCTCACCATGGCAAAAAGCTGACTCGGATTCACATCTCATCGGGAGTAAATATGATTACGCTGTGGGGCAGGAACAATTCGACCAATGTTAAGAAAGTGCTCTGGACACTGGAGGAGCTGGATTTACCGTTCAATCAAATCATGGCTGGGTTGTCGTTTGGTGTGAACAAAGAGGCCGACTATCTGGCCATGAACCCGAACGGCCTGGTGCCGCTGCTGCGCGATGATGAAACAGACGCGACGCTTTGGGAGTCCAACACGATTGTGCGTTACCTTGCGGCCCAGTACGGCCAGGGCCGTCTGTGGGTAGAAAACCCGGCTCGTCGTGCTCAGGGTGAAAAGTGGATGGACTGGGCGAATCAGACGCTTTCGCCAACCCATCGCGTGATCCTGATGGGACTGATCAGAACACCAGAAGCCGAACGTGACTATCCCGCCATCCATGCCGCACAGGATGCCTGTGAAAACCTGTTTGCCATGATGGATGACGAACTGGCGAAGCACAAATGGTTCTCCGGTGACGCATTTGGCACAGGCGATATTGCCGTCGCGCCGTTCGTCTGGAACCTGACCAACATGGGCCTGAAGTGGACGCCGCGCCCTCACCTTGAGCGCTGGTTAAAACAGCTTAGCGATCGTCCGGCATACCGTAACGTCGTGATGATCCCGGTAACCTGATTACGTTCCGGACGGGCTGACTCTCAGTAGTTGCCCGTCCGTCTCATCGGTCAGGACATACAGAGCCCCATCCGGTCCCACCCTCACATCACGGATACGCTGATCCCGGTCGCCCAAAATCCGCCCGTCTTCCGTTACTTTATTGCCGCTCACGCTCAGCACAATAACGTCCTTTTCCTTCAGTGCGCCGATAAACAGTTTGTTTTTCCACTGCGGAAAGACGTCGCTGTTGTAGAACGCCATACCGCTCACGGCGGGTGAGACTTTCCAGACAAACAGCGGTTTTTCGGTTCCCTCAACGTGCTCACCTTTAGCTTCCGGGATTTTCAGGCCACTGTAGTTGATACCGTGCGTCGCCAGCGGCCAACCGTAGTTTTTCCCTCTCTCCGGGATATTGATTTCATCTCCGCCGCGCGGACCATGCTCGTTAAGCCACAGCGTGTCGCTCCAGGGATTCATCGCCATCCCCTGCGGGTTACGAATGCCGTAGGACCAGATTTCAGGCCGTGCGCCAGAGGTGTTCACGAACGGGTTATCCGCAGGCACTTTACCGTCTTCCGTCAGGCGCACCACTTTGCCCTGCAGTTTATCCAGTTCCTGCGCCGTCGGTCGCTGGTTGTTCTCGCCGAGCCCAATAAAGAGATAACCTTTACCATCGAACACCAGTCGCCCACCAAAATGGTTACCGGTAGAGAGTTTCGGCATCTGGCGGAACACCACCTGGAAACCGTCAATACTTGAAAGATCGTCGCTCAGGCGACCATAGCCCACCGACGTTCCGGCTTTGCCGTCCTCCCCGGCTTCGGCGAAGCTTAGCCAGACGCGGCGCGACTTTTCAAAATCCGGGGCGAGAGCCACGTCCAGCAATCCTCCCTGACCGTTCGCCCATACCTTCGGCACGCCGACAATCGGAGCGGAAAGCCCGGTCCCGGCCTGCCAGTGTTTGAGTTGACCTCCCCTGAGGGTCACCAGCAGCCCTTTATTATCCGGCAGAAACGCCAGAGACCAGGGGTGATCGAGTCTGTTTTGCAACACCTCGACGTTGACCGCGACCGGTGCGGCAAGAAGAGAAAATGATAATAACAACGCGGGCAGGAAAATGAGCGTGGTTCGAGGCATAACGCGCTCCTTTATCGGCATATGGCTTAAAGGTTAGCCATAACGCCCAGGCACGTTATCACTTTTACAAAAGCTTAATCAGAAGGGGGAGTTGCCTCCCCCCGATTCAGTACTGTTCGAGCTTCTCGTGCTCGTTCAGACACATGATGCAAAGAGAGAGCGTTGTCAGGCAGTTTTCAAGCTTCTCCGCGTTAACAGCGATAAAATTCGGGCAGTCGTGGCGTCCGTTCATCAGGCACACCCCTGCAATGGAGAGCACCTCAGCGGCGCGACGGAGCGCTATCAGCTCACTTTCGCAGTATTCCGCTTTCAGGGTCGGTGCTTTTTCACGCATGAAATTACATAGTTCAAACAGATTATCACGCAGATGTTCGCTTTCGCTGACTGACATATACCCTTTTGCCTTCCTCAACTGCAGGTACGCGGCCAGGTCGATTCGGGCGTTGATCAGCTTGTTCAGCAGATCGCGTTTCAGTCTGTCAACGGACATTCTCTTTCCTCCTCTGTCAGCCATTTTGCACATTCAGAATAAGGTTATTTTTTGTACAGTTTAATGCCTCAGATCAATAAAACATAACTGATTAACATCATTTACAATGTTACAACACCCGCCAACCGCATCAGCCTTGCAAAGAGTGTATAAATCCCCCGCGATACGCTGTAAAATCCCGCCCTGATAACTCCATAATTGATGAATTTTTAACCTATGAGCAATGTTACGCGCCAGCCGAAAATCGGCTTTGTCTCCCTGGGCTGCCCGAAAAACCTGGTGGATTCCGAACGTATCCTGACCGAACTGCGCACCGAGGGCTATGACGTGGTGCCAAGCTACGACAACGCCGATATGGTGATCGTTAATACCTGCGGGTTTATCGACAGCGCGGTTCAGGAGTCACTGGAAGCCATCGGTGAAGCCCTGACTGAAAACGGCAAAGTGATTGTGACCGGCTGCCTGGGCGCGAAAGAGGATCAGATCCGCGAAGTGCACCCGAAAGTGCTTGAGATCACCGGCCCGCACAGCTACGAGCAGGTGCTGGAACATGTTCATCACTACGTGCCAAAACCAAAGCACAACCCGTTCCTGAGCCTGGTGCCAGAACAGGGTGTGAAGCTGACCCCACGCCACTACGCGTACCTGAAAATTTCTGAAGGCTGCAACCACCGCTGCACCTTCTGCATCATCCCGTCCATGCGTGGCGATCTGGTAAGCCGTCCAATTGGTGAAGTGCTGGCGGAAGCGAAACGTCTGGCTGACGCGGGCGTGAAGGAGTTGCTGGTCATCTCCCAGGATACTTCTGCCTACGGTGTGGATGTCAAGCACCGCTCCGGTTTCCACAACGGTGAACCAGTGAAAACCAGCATGGTGGGCCTGTGTGAACAACTTTCTAAACTGGGTATCTGGACACGTCTGCATTACGTCTACCCTTACCCGCACGTTGATGACGTGATCCCGCTGATGGCGGAAGGCAAAATTCTGCCGTATCTGGATATCCCACTGCAGCACGCCAGCCCGCGCATTCTGAAGCTGATGAAACGTCCTGGCTCTGTTGATCGCCAGCTGGCACGCATCAAGCAGTGGCGTGAAATCTGCCCGGAACTGACCCTGCGTTCCACCTTTATCGTCGGCTTCCCGGGTGAAACCGAAGAAGACTTCCAGATGCTGCTCGACTTCCTGAAAGAAGCGCGTCTGGACCGCGTAGGTTGCTTCAAGTACAGCCCGGTAGAAGGCGCAACCGCCAATGAGCTGGCGGATCAGGTGCCGGAAGAGGTAAAAGAAGAGCGCTGGAACCGCTTCATGCAGCTGCAACAGCAGATCTCTGCTGAACGTCTGCAGGAAAAAGTGGGCCGCGAGATTATGGTCATCGTTGACGAAGTTGATGAAGAAGGCGCCATTGGTCGCAGCATGGCGGATGCCCCTGAAATCGACGGTGCGGTATACCTGAACGGTGAAACCAACGTTAAACCGGGTGATATTATTCGCGTGAAAGTTGAAAACGCCGACGAGTATGACCTGTGGGGTAGCCGGGTTTAATCTCCCCACTCCTTTGTTGTAAGCCGGGTAAGGCGTAGCCGCCACCCGGCACATTCCTCTGCGCTATCCCTTAATCCTCGGATCCAGCGCATCACGCAGACCATCACCCAGCAGGTTAAACGCCAGCACGGTCAGAAAAATCGCCAGACTCGGGAAGATCGCCACGTGCGGCGCGATCACCATGTCTGCTCTCGCCTCATTCAGCATCGCGCCCCACTCCGGCGTCGGTGGCTGCGCCCCTAATCCCAGAAACGACAGGCTGGCCGCCGAGATAATCGACACGCCAATACGCATGGTGAAATAGACCACGATCGACGACACCGTCCCCGGCAGAATGTGGCTAAACAGGATCGTGGCGTCGCTGGCTCCCATGCTGCGCGCCGACTCAATAAACGTCTGCCGTTTCAGCACCAGCGTGTTGCCGCGCACCAGGCGGGCAAACGCCGGAATGGAGAAGACCGCAACCGCAACGATCACGTTCGCCATGCCACTGCCCATGATCGCCACCACCGCAATCGCCAGCAGAATACCTGGGAAGGCAAACAACACATCGCAGATACGCATAATGATGCGATCCCACCAGCCTTCGTAATATCCGGCGATAAGCCCCAGCACCGTCCCTGTCGCTGCGCCAATCAGCACCGCGAAGACCCCGGCGGCGAGCGAGATCTGCGCTCCAACCAGCACGCGGCTAAAGATATCACGCCCCAGCGAATCCACCCCAAACCAGTGCAACATGGAGGGACCGTCGTTCAGCCGGTCGTAATCAAAATAGTTTTCCGCATCAAAGGGCGCTATCCACGGCGCAACGATCGCCAGGACAATGAGCAGCAGCACAAATAACCCCGCGGTCATGGCAACCGGCTGACGGCGAAAACGTCGCCAGAATTCAGACCATGGCGTGCGGATATGATCCGGTTTGAGCCCCGGCATAGCGTTTAAAACGGCCTGACGTCGCCAGTTCAACAATCGCATCTCACTTATACCTGATGGCCGGGTTAATGGCGGCGTAGAGCACGTCCACCACTAAGTTGATAAGAATAAACTCCAGCGAAAAAAGCAGGACCTCCGCCTGAATCACCGGGTAGTCTCGCATCTCGACCGAATCGACAAGAAGGCGTCCCAGCCCCGGCCAGTTGAAGACCTTTTCCACCACAATAGAACCGCCCAACAGGAAGCCAAACTGTAGCCCCATCATCGTCACCACCGGGATCATCGCATTGCGGAACCCGTGCTTGAGAACGACCCACTTCTCGCTCACCCCTTTCGCCCGCGCGGTGCGGATATAATCTTCGCTAAGCACGTCTACGAACGAGGCGCGAGTAAAGCGGGCCATCACCGCCGCAACAGCAGCCCCCAGCGTCATTGAGGGCAGAATATAGTGCTGCCAGGTATCCGCTCCGACGGTTGGTAACCAGCCCAGTTCGACCGAGAAGATCTGCATCAACAGCATCCCCAGCGCGAACGCAGGGAAAGAGATACCGGTCACGGCCAGCGCCATACCGAGCTTATCCGGCCAGCGGTTGCGCCAGACGGCCGCGACAATTCCGGCACCCAGCCCAAACAGTACCGCCCAGCTCATACTGGCAATCGTTAACCAGAATGTTGGCATAAAACGGCTGGCAATCTCTTCCGACACCGGGCGGCGCGACACCATCGAGGTGCCAAAGTCGCCCTGCAGAACGTTGCAGATATAATGAAGAAACTGCATATACATAGGCTGGTCGAGACCCAACTGTTTACGCACCAGGTCAATGACGGTGGCATCCGCTTCAGGCCCCGCAACCAGACGCGCCGGATCGCCCGGCAGCATATGGACAAACAAAAACACCAGCACCGCCACAATCAGCAGCGTCGGGATAAGCCCCAGCAAGCGTTTACAAACATAATTCAGCATGAGTGTTATTTTATATCCGCATCGTCAAAGCTAAAGCCGGTGTCCGGCATGATGTAGAAACCGGTCAACGCTTTGTTATGGGCTGACACCAGTTTCTCGACCACCAGCGGCACCCACGGTGACTCTGTCCAGATAATATCCTGAGCGTCTTTGTAGAGACGCGCTTTCTCATCTGGTTTGGTGGTTTTCAGTGCATCGGCCAGGTCTTTGTCCACCTGCGGGTTACTGTAGAACGCGGTATTGAACAGGGTTGGCGGCCAGTTCTGCGAAGCGAACAACGGTGATAACGCCCAGTCGGCTTCACCGGTCGAGGCCGTCCAGCCGGTGTAGAACATCCGCACGCCGCTCTCTTTTTGCCCTTTACCTTCCACTTCAGCCGCACGCTGTCCGGCATCCATCGCGGTAACCTGCACCTTAATCCCGACCTGTGCCAGTTGCTGCTGGGTGAACTGCAGCACCTTCTGTGCGGTACTGTGGTTGTGCGACGACCACAGCGTGGTGCTAAACCCATTCGGGAAACCCGCCTCTTTCAGCAGCTCGCGCGCTTTGGCCGGATCGTACGGCCACGGCTGATAGCTTTGCGCATACGCGATAGCCGGTGGCAGCACGCCGGTCGCCGGAATGGCATAGCCGGAAAAAGCGACTTTCACCAGCGCCTGACGGTTAATGGCATAGTTGATGGCCTCACGTACCTTCGGGTTATCGAACGGCTTTTGCGTTACGTTCATACTGATGTAGCGCTGCATGATGGACGGGCTGGCCACCAGCTCCAGCTTACTGTTTTTCTGCAAAATGGCGGCCTGCTCATACGGGATCGGGAAAGCAAACTGCGCCTCGCCGGTTTGCAGCATCGCCGCGCGGGTGTTGTTGTCCACCACCGGGCGCCAGGTAATGGTGTCCAGCTTCGGCAACCCCTGCTGCCAGTATCCAGCGAATTTTTTCACCTTCACAAAATCGGTCTGGTTCCAGGTGAGCAGTTCGTACGGGCCGGTCCCTACCGGATGGAAGCCGATCTCTTTACCGTATTTTTTCAGTGCGGCAGGGGAAATCATTACCGTCGCCGGATGCGCCAGGATGTTGATAAACGCAGAGAACGGCTCTTTCAGGGTGATTTTTACCGTTGTCGGGTTGACCACCTCGGTGCTGGCGATGTTTTTATACAGGTTGTAGCGCTTGAGGCTATTTTCCGGATTACTGGCGCGGTCGAGGTTAACCTTTACCGCCTCCGCATTGAAATCTGTACCATCCTGGAATTTCACGCCGGTTCTGAGCGTAATGGTATACACCAGCCCGTCGTCGGATACGGTGTACCCTTCAGCCAGAACGTTTTTGAGCTTCATCTCTTTATCCAGACCAAAGAGACCCTGATAGAACGATTTCGCCACCGCCTGAGAGAGCGTGTCGTTGGCATCATACGGATCAAGCGTGGTGAAATTGGAGCCGACGGCCACCACCACATCTTTGGCAGCGAACGCGGGGCCAGCAGCCAGGGCTGCCGTCACGCTCGCAGCTAACACCCATCTACGCGCGACAAATTTAACCATTGTGTTCTCCTGCCTGTTGAAAGTTATAGCCGCGAAAAGGCGTTGTCCTGACGCGGGGGGGCCACAAAATGGCCCGGACCGACTTCACGCAGCGTGACTCGCTCTACGGCCTCGCCGCGTTTACGAATATTGCCCGGCATTTCATCCTGCAGCAGCACACGCTGGCCGTGACGATGCGCCGGATCGGCAACCGGTACAGCAGCAATGAGCTTGCGCGTGTACGGATGTTGTGGGTTCTCGAACACCGCCCTTCGCGGACCAATCTCCACGATTTGCCCCATCAACATCACCGCCACGCGATGGCTGATGCGTTCGACCACCGCCATATCGTGTGAGATAAACAGGAAAGCGATGCCCATATCTCGCTGTAAATCGAGCAATAAATTGATGATTTGCGCACGGATAGAGACATCCAGCGCCGAGACGGACTCATCGGCAATCACCACTTTTGGGTTTAACGCCAGCGCACGGGCAATACAAATACGTTGCCGCTGACCGCCGGAAAACTCGTGCGGATAACGCCAGGCATGTTCCGGCTTCAGACCGACGCGCTCCAGCAGCCAGGCCACGCGACGCTGTGCCGCGTCGCCATCGAGCAGGTTATGTACGCGCAGCGGCTCCATAATCGAGTACCCCACCGTATGACGTGGATCGAGGGAGGCATACGGATCCTGGAATATAAACTGGATGTCCCGCCTTATCGTCTGCAGCTTACTGTCTGGCAACGTATCAATGCGTTCGCCGTTAAAGGTAATGCTACCTTCCTGAGATTCCACCAGCCGGAGCAACGCGCGCCCGGTAGTGGATTTCCCGCAACCGGACTCTCCCACCAGCGCCAGCGTTTCGCCTGGCCATAAATCAAAACTGACGTTTTCCACCGCATGCACTTCGCGCTTCACGCGATTAAGAATGCCGCTGCGCAGCGGAAAACGGGTGACCAGATTGCGCACCTCCAGAATAGGTTTGCCTGGCACCACTGTGTCCTGCTCGCGTTCCTCCACTTCCGGCCCTGTCGCTTCAGGGGAAATCAACGGGAAGCGGCGCGGTAAATCACTGCCGTTCATGGCCCCAAGACGCGGAACCGCCGCCAGCAGCGCTTTGGTGTAAGGGTGAACGGGCGCGTGGAAGATTTGCTCAACCGTACCGGTTTCCACCGCGTTGCCCTTGTGCATCACCAGAACGCGATCGGCAATATCGGCGACCACGCCCATATCGTGGGTGATGAAAATCACCCCCATTTCCATCTCCTGCTGCAGTACCTTGATGAGCTGCAGGATCTGCGCCTGGATCGTCACGTCCAGTGCCGTGGTCGGTTCATCGGCGATCAGCACTGCCGGGCGACAGGAGAGCGCCATCGCAATCATCACCCTCTGGCGCATGCCGCCTGAAAGTTGATGCGGATAACGTGCCAGAATGGCTTTCGCCTCCGGAATGCGCACCAGTTCCAGCATCCGTCTGGCTTCTTTGAGTGCTTCATCGCCGCTCAACCCCTGATGTAACCGGATGGATTCGGCAATCTGCTCCCCGACCGGGAAGACCGGGTTCAGGGAGGTCATCGGCTCCTGAAAGATCATCGCAATATCTGCCCCGCGCACGCCCTGCATCTGGGCGGCGCTCAGCGTGTTTAAATCTATCACCTGGCGGTTGCGACGGCGCAGGAGCATTTTCTCGCTGCTGATTTGCCCACCTGTCTGTTCCAGCAGGCGCATCAATGCCAGCGCGGTGACCGATTTTCCGGAACCGGATTCACCGACAATCGCCAGCGTTTCGCCGCGCCTGAGCGAGAACGATAAATTCTGTACTGCGGGGATGAACTGCCGCTCTTCCTGAAACGCAATATTCAGTTGATGGACAGCCAGCACTTCGCGGTTGTCCAGCTCTTCACTGTGCGGCACGTGTTGCCCCCTTATTCACGATAGATCCCGGTACTGGGTTCATCACCGGCATATCCCCATGCGCGGTACATGCCTTCGCTGTTGAACGGCAATGCCACATTCCCCTCATGATCCACCGCAATGAGCCCACCGACGCCGCCGAGCGCAGGCAGTTTTTCCATGACTACCCGCTCGCAGGCCTCAGCCAGACTCAAACCACCGTAATCCATCAGCGCGGTGATGTCATAGGCTGCAAGCGCGCGAATAAACACTTCTCCGGTTCCCGTGCACGACACGGCCGCCGTCGCGTTATTGGCATAGCAGCCGGCACCGGGCAATGGACTGTCTCCGACACGTCCAGGCAATTTGTTGGTCATCCCACCCGTGGAGGTGGCTGCCGCGAGGTTCCCGGCTTTATCGAGTGCCACCGCGCCGACCGTGCCCATTTTGGTGGTTTCATCGAGCGGTGCAGTATGGTCAAGCTGCGTCATGCCCGCCGAACGGGCTTCCAGCAGTTGCTGATAACGCTCCGGCGTTGAAAACAGGTCAGGAGAAACAGATTCCATTCCGTGTTCACGGGCAAATTTTTCCGCTCCTGCGCCCGTCAGCAGCACATGCGGACTCTCTTCCATGACCAGACGCGCCGCCAGCACCGGGTTCCGTAGATGGCTGACACCTGCCACGGCCCCTGCTTTCAGGGTAATACCGTCCATCACGCAGGCATCCAGTTCGTGCGTTTCATCCCGGGTAAAGACTGAACCGATCCCCGCGTTAAATAACGGGCACTCTTCCAGCAGACGAACCGCCTCGGTGACCACATCCAGCGCGCTTTCGCCCGCTTCCAGCATTTTCTGGCCCGTTTCCACAATGGAGTACAGCGCGTCAATATAACGCTTTTCCTGTTCAGGGCTGAGTTGTGCACGGGTGATTGCCCCGGCGCCGCCATGAATTGCGATTACCGCATTACCCATTCGCATCACCCGTTAGCCTGATTTGCGGCTTTTTCTATAAATATCATTATCGTCGATGAAACTTCAGATGATTTTTGAATATAGAAAGACGTAACTGTGATGTAAAGCGTACACCCATCGGGTCATACAGTTAGCCGCACTTTTCTGCCATAATGAGCGCTTTCGTTGTTACTGTGCTGGAGCCCACCATGGATTTTACCGCCGGACTGATGCCGCTTGAGACGGCACTCACGCAGATGCTTGACCGACTTTCCCCGCTGCATGACGTTGAGACGCTGCCCCTCGTGCGCTGTTTTGGCCGTATTGCCGCTCGCGATATCGTCTCTCCGCTTAACGTGCCGGGGTTCGATAACTCCGCGATGGACGGTTACGCGGTGCGCCTGGCGGATATTCAGACAGGTCAGGCTCTGCCAGTGGCGGGTAAAGCCTTTGCGGGTCAGCCGTTTAGCGGTGAATGGCCTGCGGGCACCTGCGTACGCATCATGACCGGAGCACCTGTTCCGGCAGGCTGCGAGGCGGTAGTGATGCAGGAAGAGACTGAACAGACGGACGACGGTGTGCGCTTTACCGCTGGCGTTAAAGCGGGTCAGAACATCCGCCGCACAGGGGAAGACATCACACTCGGCGCGACAGTCTTTGCTGCGGGGCAGAAATTGACCGTGGGCGAGCTGCCCATACTGGCATCACTCGGCATCGCGGAAATCGACGTCGTTCGCAAGGTGCGCGTCGCTGTATTCTCCACTGGTGACGAGCTGCAGCTTCCGGGCCAGCCGCTGCAGGACGGCCAGATTTATGACACCAACCGTCTGGCGGTACACCTGATGCTTGAGCAACTGGGCTGCGAGGTGATTAACCTCGGTATCATTCCTGATGACCCGGAAAAACTGCGTGCGGCGTTTATCGAGGCGGACAAATCCGCTGATGTGGTCATCAGCTCCGGCGGCGTCTCCGTGGGCGAAGCGGATTACACCAAAACCATTCTTGAAGAGCTGGGTGAAATCGCCTTCTGGAAACTGGCTATCAAACCGGGCAAACCGTTCGCGTTTGGCAAGCTCAAGCACAGCTGGTTCTGCGGCCTGCCGGGTAACCCGGTCTCTGCCGCACTGACTTTCTACCAGTTGGTGATCCCGCTGCTGGCAAAACTTTCAGGCAACCACGCCAGCCCGCTACCGGTACGCCAGCGCGTACGTGCCGCCACGCGCCTGAAAAAATCACCGGGTCGTCTCGATTTCCAGCGCGGTATTCTGGCGCGCAACGCGGATGGCGAACTGGAAGTGAGCACCACCGGACACCAGGGTTCGCATATCTTCAGTTCCTTCAGTCAGGGCAACTGCTTTGTCGTGCTGGAACGCGAACGTGGCAATGTGGAAGCCGGTGAATGGGTTGAGGTTGAGAGCTTTAACCACCTGTTCGGAGGCTAAGATGACGGTGGAACTGACCGACCAGGAGATGATGCGCTACAACCGCCAGATTGTACTGCGTGGTTTTGATTTCGAGGGCCAGGAAGCGCTCAAGGCGGCCAGTGTGCTGGTCGTCGGTCTTGGCGGTCTGGGCTGCGCCGCTGCGCAATATCTTGCGGCGGCAGGCGTGGGCAGGATGACGCTTCTGGATTTCGATACCGTATCGGTGTCCAACCTGCAGCGCCAGACGCTGCACAGCGATGCGACAATTGACCAGTCAAAAGTGGAATCTGCCCGCACGGCGCTGGCGCGCATCAACCCCCACGTTCAGTTTACCCTAATTGACGCCATGCTGGATGACGACGCGCTCTCCGCGCAGATTGCCCGGCACGACCTCGTGCTGGACTGCACTGATAACGTCGCCGTCCGTAACCAGCTAAACGCGGGCTGTTTTGCCCATAAAACCCCTCTGGTTTCCGGCGCGGCGATCCGCATGGAGGGGCAAATCAGCGTCTTCACCTACGCGGAAGGGGAACCCTGCTACCGTTGCCTGAGCCGTTTGTTTGGCGAGAACGCGCTAACCTGCGTCGAAGCGGGTGTGATGGCACCGTTAGTTGGTGTTATCGGGTCATTGCAGGCAATGGAAGCGATCAAAGTGCTGACGCACTACGGCACGCCTGCGGCAGGGAAAATCGTGATGTATGATGCGATGACCTGTCAGTTTCGCGAGATGAAGCTGATGCGCAATCCGGGGTGTGAGGTTTGTAGCAAATAAAACATAGGCCGGGTAAGCGTAAGCGCCACCCGGCAACAGAATCAGATAGACGTCCGGCCAAACGCCCCCTGCCAGTCCTGCTCAAACTTCACAATCGCCGCATCCACGGCCGGAGACGTAATAAACTGCTGCGCCACATCCAGCGGCAGCGTGATGGACTCGCAGCCTGCCAGCAGACAGTCCAGCGCCTGACGCGGCGTTTTAAAGCTCGCGGCCAGCACCTTTGACTGCGGTGCGTGCAGCGTCAGCAACTGCTGTAATTCCACAACCGTCTGGATCCCGTCCCCGCCCTGCGCATCCACGCGGTTAACGTAAGGGGCCACATATTCAGCCCCCGCCAGTGCGGACAGCATCCCCTGCGCAGCGCCGTACACCGCCGTACCCAGCGTCGGGATCCCTTCCGCTTTCAGCATTTTGATTGCCGCCAGCCCTTCCGCCGTCACCGGTACTTTCACGACCAGATCATTAATAATGGCACGTAGCTTACGTGCATCCTCAACCATCCCGTCTGCGGTCGTTGCCATGACTTGTGCAAACAGACGCCCCTTCCCACCCAGTGCGTCATGCAGTTCCGGGAGCAAAACATCCAGCGGCGTTTTACCCGCCGCAACAATACTTGGATTCGTGGTCACGCCCGCCAGTGGGAAGATACGCGCCAGTTTTTTGACTGCCGCAACGTCAGATGTGTCGAGATAAAGTTCCATGATGTAACCCTCAAAATTAGCCTGCACTTACCCTATCACAGCAAAACCTGCTCAGTAGTTGACCTGCATCAAGATAACTTTCATTCGAAAGTAATTTAATCTTCATATGCAATACGAGAGGCGAAAACATGATCTTCAATATTCAGCGTTACTCCACCCACGATGGCCCCGGTATTCGTACCGTGGTGTTCCTGAAAGGCTGCTCGCTGGGCTGTCGCTGGTGCCAGAACCCGGAAAGCCGCGCCCGCACCCGGGATGTGCTGTTTGATGCGCGCCTGTGTCTGGACGGCTGCGATCTGTGTCAACAGGCGGCCCCGGGTTGTATCGAACGTGCGCTGAATGGCCTGGTCATCCACCGCGAGAAGCTGAGTGAAGAGACGCTTAATGCCCTCACCGACTGTTGCCCTACACAGGCTCTAACCGTGTGTGGTGAAGAAAAGCAGGTCGCAGACATTATGGCAACCGTGCTGCGCGATAAACCATTTTATGATCGCAGCGGCGGCGGGATCACCCTCTCCGGCGGCGAGCCATTTATGAACCCGCAACTGGCGCATGCCCTGTTTAAGGCCAGCCACGAACAGGGTATCCACACCGCCGTTGAAACCTGCCTTCACGTGCCGTGGCACTATATCGAGCCGTCATTACCGTATGTCGATCTGTTCCTCGCCGACCTTAAGCATGTGGATAGCGAGGTATTCAAACAATGGACGGATGGGTCAGCCAAACGGATCCTGGATAACCTGAAGCGCCTCGCGGCTGCCGGGAAAAAAATGACCATTCGTGTGCCGCTAATTCAGGGCTTCAACGCCGATGAAGCCTCTATTACCGCCATTACCAACTTCGCCGCCGACGAACTCGGTGTCGATGATATCCATTTCCTGCCGTATCACACGCTGGGCATGAACAAATACACCCTGCTCGGCCAACCTTACTCTGCCCCTGACAAACCGCTGGATAACCCTGCCCTGCTGGACTTCGCGCAGCAGTACGCCTGCCAGAAAGGGTTAACCGCGACCTTACGAGGATAAACTTATGACCACCCTGAATCTCAACACCCTCAGCGAGCGCATTAAAGCGCATAAAATGGCCCTGGTGCATATTGTGAAGCCGCCGGTCTGTACCGAGCGCGCACAGCATTACACCGAGATGTACCAGCAGCATATGGACAAACCGATCCCGGTGCGTCGCGCCCTGGCGCTGGCACATCACCTGGCTGAACGTACCATCTGGATCAAACACGATGAGCTGATCATCGGTAATCAGGCAAGCGAAGTGCGCGCCGCGCCGATCTTCCCGGAATATACCGTCTCCTGGATTGAAAAAGAGATCGACGATTTGGCAGACCGCCCGGGCGCGGGCTTTGCGGTAAGCGAAGAGAACAAACGCGTGCTGCATGAGATCTGCCCGTGGTGGCGCGGCCAGACGGTGCAGGATCGCTGCTACGGTATGTTCACCGACGAGCAAAAAGGTTTGCTGGAAACGGGCATTATCAAGGCGGAAGGCAACATGACGTCAGGTGATGCACACCTGGCTGTTAACTTCCCGCTGGTACTGGAGAAAGGTCTTGATGGTCTGCGTGCCAAAGTGGCTGAGCGCCGCTCGCGTATCAACCTGACGGTGCTGGAAGACCTGCACGGTGACCAGTTCCTGAAGGCGATTGATATCGTGCTGGAAGCGGTAAGCCAGCACATTACGCGCTTTGCCAATCTGGCGCGTGAAATGGCCGCGACTGAAACCCGCGAAAGCCGCCGCGACGAACTGCTGGCGATGGCGGAAAACTGTGACGTGATTGCTCACGAGCCGCCAAAAACCTTCTGGCAGGCGCTGCAGTTGTGCTACTTCATTCAGCTGATCCTGCAGATTGAATCCAACGGTCACTCCGTCTCCTTCGCGCGTATGGACCAGTATCTCTATCCTTACTACCGTCGCGACGTGGAGCTGGGCCAGAGCCTTGACCGCGAACACGCCATCGAACTGCTCCACAGCTGCTGGCTGAAATTGCTGGAAGTGAACAAGATCCGCTCCGGCTCGCACTCTAAAGCCTCTGCCGGCAGCCCGCTGTACCAGAACGTCACTATCGGTGGTCAGAAACTGGTGAACGGCGAGCCAATGGATGCCGTGAACCCGCTCTCCTACGCCATTCTGGAATCCTGCGGTCGTCTGCGCTCGACCCAGCCAAACCTGAGCGTGCGTTACCACGCGGGTATGAGCAACGACTTCCTCGACGCTTGCGTACAAGTGATCCGCTGCGGCTTCGGTATGCCCGCGTTTAATAACGATGAAATCGTGATCCCGGAATTCATCAAGCTCGGCGTGGAAAAAGACGATGCGTATGACTATGCGGCAATCGGCTGTATCGAAACCGCGGTGGGCGGCAAGTGGGGTTATCGCTGCACCGGCATGAGTTTCATTAACTTTGCCCGCGTGATGCTCGCCGCGCTGGAAGGCGGGCGCGATGCCACCAGCGGCAAAGTCTTCCTGCCGCAGGAGAAGGCGCTCTCTGCCGGTAATTTCGATAACTTCGAAGAAGTGATGGCGGCCTGGGATAGCCAGATCCGCTACTACACCCGTAAATCTATTGAGATTGAGTATGTGGTGGATACGATGCTGGAAGAAAATGTTCACGACATTCTCTGCTCGGCTCTGGTGGACGACTGCATCGAGCGCGCGAAAAGCATCAAGCAAGGCGGCGCGAAATACGACTGGGTTTCGGGTCTGCAGGTGGGGATCGCCAACCTCGGCAACAGCCTGGCGGCGGTGAAGAAACTGGTCTTCGAGCAGGGTACGATTGGTCAGCAGCAGCTTGCCGCCGCCCTGGCAGATGATTTCGACGGGCTGACCCACGAGCAGCTGCGACAGCGTCTCATCAACGGTGCGCCGAAGTACGGCAACGACGACGACAGCGTGGACATGCTGCTGACGCGTGCCTATCAGACCTACATTGAAGAGCTGAAGCAGTACCACAACCCGCGCTATGGTCGCGGCCCGATTGGTGGTAATTATTACGCAGGTACGTCGTCCATCTCCGCAAACGTGCCGTTTGGTGCGGCAACGATGGCGACCCCGGACGGACGTAAGGCGCACACCCCGCTGGCGGAAGGGGCAAGCCCGGCCTCCGGTACGGACCACCTTGGCCCGACGGCGGTGATCGGCTCCGTGGGTAAACTGCCGACGGAAGCGATTCTCGGTGGCGTGCTGTTAAACCAGAAGCTGAACCCGTCGACGCTGGAAAACGACAGCGATCGCCAGAAGCTGATGGTGCTGCTGCGCACCTTCTTTGAGGTGCATAAAGGCTGGCATATTCAGTACAACATCGTCTCGCGTGAAACGCTGCTGGAAGCGAAGAAACATCCTGACCAGTATCGTGACCTGGTCGTACGCGTGGCAGGCTACTCGGCGTTCTTTACCGCCCTGTCGCCGGATGCGCAGGACGATATTATTGCGCGAACTGAACATACGCTGTAAAAAAACGCCCGGTGGCGCTGCGCTTACCGGGCCTACATTGTCTCCCCGTAGGCCGGGTAAGGCGTAGCCACCACCCGGCTTTTTACTTTCATTCGAAATTAAATTTGTGCTCTCCGTCACCTTGTTATTAGAATGTTTCAAACGCAGTGATCCAGGAGCGCAATGTATGACCGTAAAAGTTATCGTCACCGATATGGACGGAACTTTCCTTAATGATGCCAAGCAGTACGATCGTGACCGCTTCCAGGCGCAGTTTGAACAGCTTAAAGCCCGAGATATTGAATTCGTTGTCGCCAGCGGCAACCAGTATTACCAGCTCATCTCCTTCTTTCCGGAGCTGAAAGATCAGATCTCCTTTGTGGCCGAAAACGGCGCACTGGTGTTCGACCACGGCGAGCAGATTTTCCATGGCGAGCTGACGCGTCACGAATCGCAAATCGTTATTGGCGAACTGCTGAAAGACAAAGGGCTGAATTTTGTAGCCTGCGGCCTTGAAAGTGCATACGTCAGCGACCAGGCTCCGGAGGCCTTCGTGGCACTGATGTCAAAACACTATCACCGTTTAAAACGCATCAGTGATTACCACGAAATCGACGACGTGCTGTTTAAGTTCTCCCTGAACCTGCCGGACAGCGATATCCCGAATCTTATCGACAAACTGCATGTGTCGCTGGATGGCATCATGAAGCCCGTCACCAGCGGCTTTGGTTTCGTTGATTTGATTATCCCTGGCCTGCACAAAGCCAACGGCATTAGCCGTCTGTTGAAGCGCTGGAAGATCTCCCCGCAGGAGTGTGTGGCTATTGGCGACAGCGGTAACGATGCCGAAATGCTGAAACTGGTGAAATATTCCTTTGCGATGGGCAACGCGGCAGAAAGCATCAAAGAGATCAGCCGCTACAGCACCGACGATAACAATCATCAGGGCGCACTGAATGTCATTCAGGCGGTGCTCGACGAGCATTCCCCTTTCGACGCGTAATCCTCTCCTCGCCGGGGCTTTGCTCCGGCTTTTCCCTTCTTTTCCATCCTGTGGCACACGTCAAGTTTTTAAACTTGCATTAACTTATTTTTAACTTAAAGTATCACTTGTAGATATTTTTACTTTCGAATGAAAGATGCGAGGCAGTTATGACCTTTACCAGTGAAACTTTGCCAGCAGATCACAAAGCGGCAATCCGTCAGTTAAAACGTGAGTTACGCGCGCAGATCGGTGACGTGCAGGCGGTGTTCAACAAGCTCAGTGATAAAATTGCCACCCGCGTGGCGGAAATCAACGCGCTGAAAAACAAAGGCGAAACCGTCTGGCCGGTGATCCCGTTTGCCGATGTAAAAAACGGCACGATCAGTGCTGAACAGCGCGAAGCCGTTAAACGTCGTGGCTGCGCAGTCATTAAGAACCACTTCCCGCGCGAGCAAGCGCTGGCGTGGGATCAGTCGATGCTCGACTACCTCGATCTCAACAAGTTTGACGAGGTATATAAAGGCCCGGGCGATAACTTCTTCGGCACCTTAACGGCCTCTCGCCCGGAAATTTACCCGATCTACTGGTCGCAGGCACAAATGCAGGCGCGTCAGAGTGAAGAGATGGCACAGGTGCAGTCGTTCCTGAACCGTTTATGGACATTCGAGAGCAACGGTAAAACCTGGTTCGACCCGGACGTGAGCGTAATTTATCCGGATCGTATTCGTCGTCGTCCACCGGGAACCACCTCAAAAGGACTGGGCGCACATACCGACTCCGGCGCGCTGGAGCGCTGGCTGTTACCGGCTTATCAGCAGGTGTTTGCCCGTGTCTTCGACGGCAACGTCGATAAATATGATCCATGGAACGCCGCGCACCGCACCGAAGTGGAAGAGTACACTGTCGATAACACCACCAAATGTTCGGTGTTCCGCACCTTCCAGGGCTGGACGGCACTGTCGGACATGATCCCGGGCCAGGGGTTACTGCACGTGGTGCCGATCCCGGAAGCGATGGCTTACATTCTGCTGCGTCCGCTGCTGGATGACGTGCCGGAAGACGAACTGTGCGGCGTCGCACCAGGGCGTGTACTGCCGATTTCCGAAAAATGGCACCCACTGTTAATCGAAGCGTTAACCAGTATCCCGGCGCTGGAAGCAGGCGATTCCGTATGGTGGCACTGTGATGTTATTCACTCCGTCGCACCCGTGGAAAATCAGCAGGGCTGGGGCAATGTGATGTACATTCCTGCCGCGCCGATGTGCGAGAAAAATCTCGCCTATGCGAAGAAGGTCAAGCAAGCGCTGGAAACCGGCGCGTCGCCGGGTGATTTCCCGCGTGAAGATTATGAAAAAAGCTGGCAGGACCGCTTTACCGTGAATGATCTCAACATCCACGGCAAGCGTGCACTGGGCATGGTTTAACTGTCGTATAGCCCTTCCCGCTCAACGGCGGTGCGTCGTTTTCCCTGACGTATCCGCCGTACCGATTCCCGCACGGTCAGCGTGCCGTTAAGCAGCAATGTTCCTACCGGCGCATCCGGGCGCATCAGCCGCTGCTGCAGCATATGTACCGCCTCCGTTCCCAGTTCATCACGGGGGACATGCACGGCCGTCAGAGGAACATCCTGAATCGCCGCCAGATTAAACCCGTCGATACTCATCACCGACACGTCCTGCGGCACGCGAAGACCGTGGTTTTGCAGCGCGCTGATGGTGCCCGCCGCCATAAAGTCGCCGCCCACCAAAAACGCGGTAGGTAAATCCTTCCCCTGCATTTCGTCGAGCCAGTTGCTGACCAGCTGTTCCGTTTCGCGTGCGCTGAAGCTGGGCACCACCAGCAGGTCATGTTTATCGCTGAACTTCAGGTTATGGGACAGCCACGCATCGCGGATCCCTGACAGGCGCTGCTCCATGGTGTAGCGTCGCAGACACAGCACGTTCATCACCTCACGGTGTCCCATCTCGAACAGATATTCCGCCGCCCGCTCGCCAATGGCGCGATGATCCGGCGCGACGGCTGGCAGACGCATATGGCGGTCACGACAGTTAATCAGCATGCAGGGTTTACCCACATCCACCGCCAGATCGTGGATATGCGGATCGTCGATACCGAGCAAAATGACTGCCTGGGTATCCGGTTCGTTCATCCGTGCCAGAAAAAGTTGCGCGTCGCTGTCGTTCTCTTCCAGCGCACAGTAGCGTAACCGCACTTCGTGGGATGCCAGTCCTTTACCTACACTCTGGATCACACGGTAGTAAAAGATGTCGGACCGCTCGTCAAACGCCCGTTGGGGGGCAAAAACCACCAGGCTGTTAAGCAGCAGACGCCCTGCCGCCATGCCGTCCATCACCCCCAGCTCTCGCGCGCACGCCAGCACCTTTGCACGCGCTTTTTCGCTGGTATTCGCTTTTCCCGCCAGCACACGCGATACAGTGCTGATTGAGAGCTGCGTTCGGGCGGCGATTTCGGTGATTTTTAGCCTTTTGTCCATTTTGTGATCTGGCTCCATTTGCGAAATGAAAAAATTTTCATAGCGTATCTATCAGGCAATAACTGACATAAAAGCCATCATGCCAGAGGGTTCAGGTCAGTTATGAGAAATTTTGCACAAAATCCACTATTGCCTACTCATTTTCTCCCTTAAGGTGAACTTGTCACACAACTTCCATACTAGTTGTATACCAATTGAAGCAGTATAACCGGATAGAAATCAAAGCCATAAAAAACTGTGTGACACCTGAACCTCCGTCCCCTTACCGTCCGTCTTGTGGAGAGTAAAATGAGTCAGGACATCAATAACACTGTTGCGGCAAGCAAAACCCGTCGCGTCATCAAGAACCTGCGCTGGTACGTGCTGGTGCTGTTCTTACTTGGCGTCACTGTTAACTACATCACCCGAAACTCATTAGGGATCCTCGCCCCGGAACTGAAAGAGAGCCTCGGGATCACCACCGAGCAATACTCCTGGATCGTGGGAGCATTCCAGATTGCCTACACCATTTTCCAGCCTCTGTGCGGCTGGTTGATTGACGTCATCGGCCTGAAGATTGGCTTTATGGTCTGCGCCGGGATCTGGGCGCTGATGTGTATTTTCCATGCAGGTGCCGGAAGCTGGCTGCACCTGGCTATTCTGCGCTTCTTTATGGGGGCCTCAGAAGCCGCCGCTACCCCGGCGAACGCCAAAACCATCGGCGAATGGTTCCCGAAATCAGAGCGTCCTGTGGCCGCCGGCTGGGCGGGTGTGGGCTTCTCCATCGGCGCGATGCTGGCTCCGCCTATTATCTACTTTGCGCACGCCTCGTTCGGCTGGCAGGGCGCGTTTATGTTTACCGGCGTGCTGGCGCTGCTGTGGGTGATCCTCTGGTGGGCGTTCTACTACAACCCGGAACAGCACCCGAACCTGAGCAAAGAAGAGCTGGCGTTTATCAAGCAGGATAACGAACCGCCTGCGGTGAAACTGCCCTTCCTGACCGCGCTGAAAACCGTCTCGAAGAACAAACGTTTCTACGGCATCGCCATCCCGGCCTTTATGGCAGAACCTGCCTGGGCAGTACTGAGTTTCTGGGTACCGCTGTACCTCGCCAAAGAGCACGGTATGGACCTGAAGCAGATTGCGATGTTTGCCTGGTTACCGTTCCTCGCTGCGGATCTCGGCAGCGTGGCGAGTGGTTACCTGACGCGTCTGTATACCCGCCTGTTCGGCTGCTCTCGCGTTAACTCGGTGGTCGCAAGCTCCGTGACGGGCGCGTTCCTGATGATCTCTTTGGGCATCGTCGCCATTACCCGCGACCCATATATCACTATTGTGCTGATCTCCATCGGTGGCTTCGGGCACCAGATCATCTCCTGCATGCTGAGCGCCCTGGTGGTGGAATCGTTTGATAAGGGCCAGATGGCAACCGTCAACGGCATGCGTGGCTCGGCGGCATGGATCGCCAGTTTCCTGTTCTCACTTTTGATTGGTGTGACTGCCGACAAAATCGGCTTTAACCCACTGTTTATTGCCATGGGCTTCTTTGACCTGATTGGCGCTGTCTTCCTGGTAGCATTTATTGCTGAACGTCGCGCCAAGCGCGCCTGATAGTGGATGTAGTGATTATGAAAACCCTGAAAAACTGGACCATTGATACACAGTCGGCAAACCATCTGGAACTGCTGGTCGATAACCAGCACCGCCTGTGCCTGTATGTGCTGGAAGAGAACCTGTTCCGCGTGCTGATCAAACGCAAAGGCGAACTGGCGCTGGACCGCACCTGGAGCATCGCCCCGGAGCAAGACGTGCCGTGGGAAGGTCGCCGTCGCGATGATTTAAGCGGTTTCACTTGTCCTGCCTGGACGCTGACGCAGCAGGATAAAACGTTAACCGTGGCAACCGAACAGCTTCGCGTGACCGTACACCAGCCGCTGTGGCTCGAATGGCACTACCGTAACGACGCAGGTGAATGGCAACCGCTGGTCAATGACCGTCCGACCAGCGCTTACCTGCTGAATGCCCACGGCGATGGCGTGGCCCACTACCTGAGCCGTCGTAAGGACGAGCGCTTTTACGGCCTGGGTGAAAAAGCCGGTGATTTACAGCGTAACGGCAAGCGCTATGAGATGCGCAATCTCGACGCAATGGGTTATAACGCGGCCAGCACTGACCCGCTCTACAAGCACATCCCGTTCACCATCGCCCGCCGTGATGATGTGAGCTATGGTCTGTTCTACGACAACCTGAGCAGCTGCTGGCTGGATCTGGGTAACGAAATTGATAACTACCACACCGCCTACCGCCGCTGGCAGGCGGAAGCGGGCGATATTGATTACTACATCTTCACCGGTAAACGCGTTCTGGACGTCACCAAAGCGTTTGTACGCCTGACCGGGAAAACGTTGTTCGGGCCGAAGTGGAGCCTCGGATACAGCGGCTCGACCATGCACTATACCGACGCACCGGACGCGCAGAACCAACTGATGAACTTCATTCGCCTGTGCGAAGAGCACGCCATTCCATGCGACTCGTTCCAGCTCTCGTCGGGCTATACCTCGATCAACGGCAAACGTTACGTCTTTAACTGGAACTACGACAAGGTGCCGCAGCCAAAGGTAATGAGCCAGGCATTCCACGACGCGGGGCTGAAACTTGCCGCGAACATCAAGCCGTGCCTGCTGCAGGATCATCCGCGCTATAACGAAGTGGCGGAAAGCGGCCTGTTCATTCGCGATTCAGAAACCGATACCCCCGAACGTTCCAGCTTCTGGGATGATGAAGGTTCTCATCTCGATTTTACCAACCCGCAGACGGTGCAATGGTGGCAGGAAGGCGTGACCACGCAACTGCTGGAAATGGGCATCGACTCCACCTGGAACGACAATAACGAGTATGAGGTATGGGATGGTGAAGCCCGCTGTTATGGTTTCGGTAAAGAGATTGCCATCAAGCATATTCGCCCGGTGATGCCGCTTTTGATGATGCGCGCTTCGCTGGAAGCGCAGCAGCGCTTTGCTCCGGAAAAACGTCCGTATCTGATCTCTCGTTCCGGCTGTGCAGGGATGCAGCGTTACGTTCAGACCTGGAGTGGCGATAACCGCACCAACTGGGACACCCTACGCTTTAATATTCGCATGGGCCTGGGGATGAGTTTGTCCGGGCTGTTTAACGTCGGTCACGACGTGGGCGGTTTCTCCGGCGATAAACCGGATGCCGAACTGTTTGTCCGCTGGGTACAAAACGGCGTGATGCATCCACGTTTTACCATTCACTCGTGGAATGACGACCATACCGTTAACGAGCCGTGGATGTATCCCGGCGTCACGCCAGCCATTCGTAGCGCCATTGAGCTGCGTTATCGTCTGCTGCCGTATCTCTACACTCTGCTCTGGCTGGCGCATGCTGACGACGAGCCGATGCTGCGCCCGACGTTCCTCGACCACGAACACGATGCGCAAACCTTTGAAGAGTGCGATGAGTTCCTGCTGGGCCGCGACATCCTGGTCGCAAGCGTGGTCGAAGCCGGTCAACGCGAACGTCGCGTCTGGCTGCCGGATAATGAAACGGGCTGGTATGACTTTTACACCCACGCGTGGTTCTCCGGTGGACAATGGATCGACCTCGACGCCCCGCTGGAAAAACTCCCTCTGTTGGTGCGCGCCGGGGCCGGTCTGCCGATCAGTGAACGCATCAGCCATGTGAATGCTGAGAAAGACGACACCCGCGAGCTGAAGCTGTTCCCGGTAAAAGGCGTTGGTACCAGCACTGGTCTGCTGTTTGAAGATGACGGCGAAAGCTGGGGTTACCAGAACGGCAATGCGCTGTGGGTGGAATGGGAAATGGTGTGTGACGCCGCAACCGTCAACCTGAAGATCAATGCGCGAGGGGACTATCGTCCGGCGTGGAAAGCGCTGAAGGTGTCATTACCGGCGGGGGAAAAACGTACGCTGCGGGTGAATGGTATTGAAGGGAGTGAGTGGGTGGTGTAGTGCAGCCTGATGCCCTCACCCTAACCCTCTCCCACCGGGAGAGGGAATAGAACGTAGGCCCGGTAAGCGTAGCGCCACCGGGCTTTTTTTAGCCGTCGATACCTTTACTGCGCAGGTAGTCTTCGTAGTTTCCGGTGAAGTCCACCACGCGCTCTGGCGTAATTTCAATCACGCGGGTCGCCAGCGAGCTGACGAACTCACGGTCGTGAGAGACGAAGATCAGAGTGCCCTGATACATCTCCAGCGCCATGTTCAGTGATTCGATAGATTCCATATCCAGGTGGTTGGTTGGTTCGTCCATCACCAGGATATTTGGTTTTTCCATCATCAGCTTGCCGAACAGCATACGGCCCTTCTCACCACCGGAGAGCACTTTAGCTGGCTTTTTGATGTCGTCCTGGCTGAACAGCAGACGCCCCAGAATACTGCGCACCGCCTGCTCGTCGTCGCCTTCCTGCTTCCACTGGCTCATCCAGTCAAAGACGGTCAGGTCGTTTTCGAACTCGTATTCGTGGTCCTGTGCATAGTAACCAATCTGGGCGTTTTCAGACCATTTAACCGTACCGTTATCTGGCTGCAGTTCGCCGACCAGCGTTTTGAGCATGGTGGATTTACCCACGCCGTTAGCACCCAGAATGGCAATTTTCTCACCCACTTCCAGCAGTAAATTGAAGTTTTTGAACAACGGGCCTTCATCGAAACCTTTAGTAAGGGCTTCCACTTCCAGTGCGTTACGGAACAGTTTCTTATCCTGCTCGAAACGAATGAATGGGTTCTGACGGCTGGACGCTTTGACTTCTTCCAGCTTAATTTTATCGATCTGGCGCGCACGCGAGGTCGCCTGACGGGATTTAGAGGCGTTAGCGCTAAAGCGGCTGACGAAGGACTGCAGGTCAGCAATTTGCGCTTTCTTCTTGGCGTTATCGGCCAGCAGACGTTCACGCGCCTGGGTTGCAGCCGTCATGTATTCATCGTAGTTGCCCGGATAAACGCGCAGCTCACCGTAATCCAGATCCGCCATGTGCGTACACACCATATTCAGGAAGTGACGGTCGTGCGAAATGATGATCATGGTGCTGTCGCGATCGTTCAACGTCTGTTCCAGCCAGCGGATGGTGTCGATGTCCAGGTTGTTCGTCGGTTCATCGAGCAGCAGGATGTCCGGGTTGGAGAACAGCGCCTGAGCCAGCAGCACACGCAGTTTCCAGCCAGGCGCGACTTCGCTCATCGGGCCGTAGTGTTGTTCTACCGGAATGCCGACGCCAAGCAGCAATTCCCCTGCACGCGCTTCCGCAGAGTAACCGTCCATCTCACCGTATTGCGTTTCCAGTTCGGCCACTTTATAGCCGTCTTCTTCGCTCATCTCGGCCAGCGCGTAAATACGGTCGCGCTCTTGTTTTACTTCCCACAGCTCCGCGTGTCCCATGATCACCGTGTCGAGCACAGTGAATTCTTCGAAGGCGAACTGATCCTGACGTAGCTTACCGATGCGCTCATTAGGATCGAGCGATACGTTGCCGAGCGTCGGCTCCAGGTCACCGCCGAGAATTTTCATAAAGGTGGATTTACCGCTACCGTTGGCACCAATCAGGCCGTAACGGTTGCCGCCGCCAAATTTGACGGAAATGTTTTCGAACAGCGGCTTACTGCCAAACTGCATAGTGACGTTGCTGGTAACTAACACGGAGAGATTCCTGCGAAAAGTGTGATAAACACGGCATTATGCCACAATTCCGAATTGAGATCCCCTGTTGCCGCAATCCACTAAACTTTAACAAAATCGAAAAAAGTGTGATTTCGTACACATCTGAATTCCCTGTTAGCGGGAATGCACATATAATGCGCTCCCATCGAATTCAGACTTATTCAACTAATCGCCAGAGTGGCTCAGATACCTCGCATAACATGAACATGAAATTAACAACGCTTTTTGCGGCGGCGTTAGCCGTAGTAGGTTTTTGTAAGACCGCGTCTGCGGTGACTTATCCGCTGCCAACCGACGGTAGCCGTCTGGTGGGTCAAAACCAGGTGGTGACGGTGCCGGAAGGTAACTCTCAGCCACTGGAGTATTTCGCTGCACAGTACCAGTTGGGCCTGTCCAACATGCTGGAAGCGAACCCGGGCGTTGACCCGTATCTGCCGAAAGCAGGTACCGTGCTGAATATTCCACAGCAACTGATCCTGCCGGATACCGTTCATGAAGGTATCGTGATTAACAGCGCGGAAATGCGTCTGTATTACTACCCGAAAGGCACCAACACCGTAATCGTGCTGCCGATTGGTATCGGCCAGCTGGGCAAAGACACCCCGCTGAACTGGACCACCAAAGTTGAACGTAAGAAAGCAGGCCCAACCTGGACGCCTACTGCCAAAATGCATGCGGAATACATCGCTGCGGGCGAACCGCTGCCAGCCGTTGTTCCGGCAGGCCCGGATAACCCAATGGGTCTGTACGCACTGTACATTGGCCGTCTGTACGCGATCCACGGTACCAACGCTAACTTCGGTATCGGCCTGCGCGTCAGCCACGGTTGTGTGCGTCTGCGTAACGAAGACATCAAATTCTTGTTCGAAAACGTACCGGTCGGCACGCGCGTGCAGTTCATCAACGAACCGGTGAAAGCCACGTCTGAGCCAGATGGCAGCCGTTACATTGAAGTGCACAACCCGCTGTCCACCAGCGAAGATCAGATCAACAATAACGAAATCGTACCGGTTACGCTGAACAGCGCAGTGCAGTCAGTGACCTCTCAACCGGACGTAGAGACGACGATTGTTGACCAGGCCGTTCAGAACCGCTCTGGTATGCCGGTGCGTTTGAACTAATAGAGAAACATTAAAAAAGCGGGCCTCGTTGCCCGCTTTTTTTTACCCGTTATTCACGATGACGATCCCACCATGATCGTAACGATAGTGACAGTGGGCATACTCTAGTGGTGTGCCATCCTCCAGATAAATAACCTGCTCCACTTCCAGCACAGGGTCGGTCTGCTCGCAGACCAGATGTTGTCTGTCCAGCGCATTCGGTTTTAACGCCCGCACAATCCGGTACGACCCCATAATTTTCAGCCCCAACGTCTCCTGGACGTACTGAAATACCGAGCCCTCAAGATGGCTTTTCGTCAGGCCGGGGACCAGGTTCATTGGCATCACCGTTGAATCCAGCGACATGGGTTCTCCGTTGAGCAAACGTAAACGAATAAAGTCATAGACAGGCGCATCGGCGTTAATCATCAGCGATGCCTGCTCTTTCTCGTTCGGGAAACGCAGCTCAAAGTGCACCACCTGGCTGGTCACCGTTCCCAGTTGTTCCCACGTTTTAGTCGCCCCAAAGTAGTCACTGCCAGAGAGATCCCACTGCGAAAGCTGAAGGAAATTTTTGCGAATAAACGTCCCCTGTCCCTGGCGGGTATAGACAAGTCCTTCCACGATCAACTGCCGCATCGCCTGCTGGATGGTCATCCGGCTGGAGTTGAACTCCGCCGCCAGCGCAAACTGATCCGGCAGCGGTTCATTGGCGGCGTATTGCTGGCTGATAATGCGTTTCTTAATTTCCCGCGCTATGGTGATGTACTTCGCCGCCATCGTCCTTCCTTTCTGCTAGTTTTCTATCCCGCTGTTTTTCAGCGCCACTCTCTCTGCAATTTTGAGGAAAGGCAGGTAGAAGAATACACCAAAAACAATGATTGCCAACTGCACCACCACCGCACGCCAGTCTCCTGCTGTCGCCAGCCAGGCACTCAGGATGGGTGGCGTTGTCCAGGGGATCATCACTACACAGCGCGACATTAATCCCAGCGTGGTACAGAGCCAGGCAAAGTAGATGCCAATGGCAGGCAAAAGTACAAATGGGATCATCAACGGCAAATTAAACACAATTGGCAAGCCAAAAATGACCGGCTCGTTGATGTTGAACAAGCCAGGTGCCAGCGACAGGCGCGCCACCTGCTTCGCCGATTTTTGGCGCGAGAAGATAAAAATTGCTATCAACAGGGAAATGGTACTACCCGTGCCGCCCACCATGCCAAACGTCGGCACGAAGATGTTATTGATGATGTGTGGTATTGGCTGACCGTTAGCAAAGGCCAGCATGTTCTCGTTGGTGTTGATCAGCAGGAACGGCTCCAGCACCACGCTATTGACCACCGACTGATGAATACCAAGCGTGAACAGGAAATTACCAAAACTGTAGATAAAGATCGTGCCCGGCAGACTGGTGTTGATTAGCCGCAGTGGCTGCTGAATAAAGGTAGTGATCAGGTGGATCAAATCCGTATGCAGTACGCTTGCCAGCAGCGCTGCCAGTACCGCAAACAGAGAGAGCGTGAGAATAGTCGGGATGAGCGCGGTAAAGGATTTACTCACCGCGGGTGGCACATTTTCCCCGAGCGAAATATGCAGTGCTTTCAGGCGCGAAATAGCAATAAACAACTCCGTTGAAAGCAAACCTATCAACACCCCGGCGAAAATCCCGGTGGAGCCGATATTGGCAAACGTCAGCACCTGGGTGACGTTCACCGTGGTATCGCTGCCGACGGGCGTGAGCTGTAAGCGCATCGGCATCATGATGATAAAACTGCTGACCGCGATAACCACTGCCGAGACCGGATTGTCGAAATCTTTGTTACGCGCCAGCGACCAGGCAATCATTGGAGCCAATAGCAGAGCAGCGATATTCAGCGTACCGTTGATTATCGCCTCCCCCCACAGCTTACATTGTGCCAGCGTGTCGCCTTCAAAGATCCACGGAAACACCACATTATTCACCAGCACCGCCAGACCCGCGAGGATGAAAATCGGCATTACCGTGGCGAAAGCATCGCGCAGGGAACGCAAGTGCACCTGGTTTGCCAGACGCGCCGAGAACTCTACAAATTTATCGACAAAGGACTGCATATGCGGTGTTATTTTTGTTTCAGACATAGCGGATATTTCCCATCAATCAGTCACAAAAACGGCCCGGCAGCGTACAACTTACATCTCGCGTCCGTTGGTATGGATAACCTGTTTTAACCACGCGTAACTTTTCTTCGGCACACGTTTCAGGTCTTTCAGGTCGTGGTTTTCCCGGTTGACATAAACCACACCGTAGCGTTTACGCATGTCCCCCTGAGAGCTGAGAATGTCGATGAGGCCCCAGCCGAGATAGCCCATCACTTCTGCACCATCTTCAAAGATCGCTTCTTTCATGGCCTCGATATGCGCCCGGTGATAGTCGATACGGTAGGTATCTTCGATCGGATTTACACCATCCCAGGACTCGATCATCCCAATGCCATTTTCGATCGGGAAGACCGGCATGCGCCAGTCATTGGCATAACGCGTGATGATGGTGCGGAACCCGAGCGGATCTATCTGCCAGTTCCATTCGGTAGCCTTCAGGTACGGATTATTTTTCTCACCCTGCAGCAGGTAATAATTAACCGGGGTGCCTTCGGGGATCGCATCGCTGTCCAGGGTTTTACTGGCGTAGTAGCTGAACGCCATAAAGTCGTTTTTAGTGCGCGCCAGAAGCTGGAGATCGTCAGCACGGTAGATGTCGCTAAAGCCTTCCTGTTCCACCACTGCCAACACCGCCGGGCTGTAGCCCTGGCCGGCAAAGACGCGCAGCAGGTTCTGGTTGAGGAATTCATCGTATTGTTGCGCACAGAATATATCGCGCGGTTTGCAGGTGGCCGGATAGATCAACTGATGCGCCAGCATGCCGCCCATCAATTTCCCCGGTTTAGTCTGGTGCAGATACTCAGTCAACGCCATGTGCGCCACCATTGTATGGTGCTGTAGCTCATACAACTCGCGCAGGGTTTTCTCCCCTTTCATATAGCCGGAAATCCGGAAGGCTTCCGGCATATGGAAGATGTTCTGCTCGTTGAAGGTCAGCCAGTACTTCACGCGATCACCGAAGCAGTCGATCATCTTTTTGCCATAACGGATAAAGGCATCCATCACATGGCGATCATTAAAACCGTTGTACTCCTGTGCCAGCGCCAGAGGCATATCGAAGTGATAGAGACAAATCATCGGCTCTATACCACGAGCAATCAGATCGTCAATAAAGCGGTCGTAAAAGGCGATACCTTCGTCATTAAAATCACCATCTCCCTGCGGGCAGACGCGGCTCCAGGCGATCTGAAAGCGATAGCAATTCATGCCCAGGTCCTGCATCAGGTCAAAATCTTCCCGATAACGGTGGTAAGAGTCCGTTGCGACTTTCCAGTCGGAGACATTTTCTCCGGCCTCACGAATGTCATACACCGACATCCCCTTCCCGCCCTCGTTCCATGCGCCTTCCGTCTGCATACTCGATACCGAGTTACCCCATAAAAAGTTGGCTGGCAGTAATTGATTCATCGTCCCCTCTCATATGACTAGTCATTTAAAATTACATGACTAGTCATATAGGCGAAGATGAAAAATCAATCAAAGAGGAGGATCGTTTTTTGTGAGCAATGCGGGAAAAAAACCCGGTGATCGAGCCGCCACCGGGATAAGAAAGGTTACTGTTGCATTAACTGATTGCGGCGATATTCCCCCTGCCGCTCCAGCATCCAGCCAGGATATTCGCGTGGCAACGCGCTTACGGTATCGAGCTGTTTTAGCTCTTGTTCGCTCAGGCTGATCCCGGTCGCGGCAATATTATCGTCCAGTTGCTCAACGCGTTTGGCACCAATAATCACGCTGGTCACGGCTTTTTGATGCAGCAGCCACGCCAGCGCGATTTGCGCCACGGAGACCCCCTTGCTTTCGGCAATAGTGCGCATCACGTCCACGCAGTCGAAGGCGCGCTCTTTATTCACCGGCGGGAAGTCGAACGCCAGACGACGGCCACCCGCTTCACTTTGCCCGTCACGGCCATATTTTCCGCTCAGAAGACCGCCCGCCAGCGGGCTCCAGACCATCAGCCCAACCCCTTCGCTCTGCATCATCGGTACCAACTCACGTTCAAGATCGCGTCCGGCAATGGTGTAATACGCCTGCAGAGATGCGAAACGCGCCAGCCCAAGACGTTCAGAAATACCGAGCGCTTTGGTAATTTGCCACGCCGCCCAGTTCGATACGCCGATATAACGTACATGGCCGTGCTGCACCAGATTATCCAGCGCATAGAGCATCTCTTCGATGGGAGTTGCTGGGTCAAAACCGTGTAGCTGATAGAGATCGATATGATCGAGCTGGAGGCGGCGCAGGCTCTCTTTTACGCTGCTGATAATGTGGTAGCGGGAACTGCCGCGTGAGTTCACCCCCGCCGTGCCCGTTTCACCGAACACTTTGGTGGCAACCACCACGTTCTCACGCGGTACTTTCAGGTTTTTCAGCGCCTGACCGGTGATCTCCTCTGAGCGTCCTTCAGAGTAAACGTCCGCGGTGTCGATAAAGTTTATCCCGGCGTCCAGCGCGCGGCCCACAAGTTGCTCGGCGTCGCGTTGCTGCAGTTGACCAATCTTGCCCCACATCCCCCCTTCTCCGCCGAAGGTCATGGTGCCGAGGCACAGTTCGGAAACAAACAGACCGGTATTGCCCAGTTTTTGATAACGCATACGACACACCTCTCAATGTTCATTCAATGGCGACCAGAGAGTTATACCTCTCTGGTTCTCATTGCGAATGTGTCGTTTCTGTCTATTTCTTGCCCATTTCTCTAAAGCAGTAAAAAGCCTGCCAGTGCCGCCCAAATCAACATTGGGATCGACCAGACATGGAAGCGCCACCAGATACGGCGATCGTTAGCCATACGCAGGGCAATCAGATTGGCCAGAGAACCGGGCAGGAGCCCAAATCCGCCGATGTTAACTGCCCAGGCCAGGAGCGTGTCAGGTGGCACATAGTTGAGCAGCAGAATGGTGGCCGGCACATTACTGATAAACTGAGACAGGCCAATCGCCGTCAACCACAAACCAGGCTGGGAAAGCGTGCTGACACTGTGAAGAACGTTTTGCAGTACCGGAAGCTGGATAAGGAGATGCACATCAATAAACATCGCCATGAAGACCAGCAGTAACGTCCAGTCCACGCTCACCAGAACGCGCCGCGCCAGGAGGACAAACCCCGCGGCCACGAGCAGGACACCCACCAGCTCATATTTCAGCTCCAGCGCGAACAGAAAGACGATATACAGTCCCAGGCAGCTCCAGACCAGACGAGGTTGCCACTGTGGACCCATTGTTCCGCTGTGGTATTGCAGTTTTTTATCAGGAAACGCAAACCAGCAAACCGCCAGTAGCGACAACATCATCACCAGTGCCAGCGGGGCCATCTGCCAGGTAAATGCGGCAAACGACAACCCGGAACGTCCCCAGAGGAGGATATTTTGTGGGTTACCAATGGGAGTCAAAAGAGAACCGGCATTCACGGCCAGCGCCTCAAAGATGATCAGCCTGCTTACCGGGATCTCACAAAGCTTTCGCAGCGTGAGCGTGAGGGGCACGATGATAAACAGTGCTACGTCGTTGGTCAAAAAGGTCGACAGCACCGCAGCAGAGAAGACCATAAACAGTGACAACTTACGCTCGGTGGCAAAGCGGCGCACCATTTTGCGTCCCAGCACGTCAAAATAGCCGCTCAGCTCAACACCTTTAGTGAGCATCATTAAACCGCTCAAGGTAATGATGGTTCGCCAGTCAATCGCCGCAGGCCATGCATGTGGCGCAAAAGGGACAAAGAGGCTTAACCCTGCGCCAACAATTAATAAGAGATGAAAGAAACGGTCGCGTGCCAGGGCTTGTAATCCAGGAATATTCATTCAGCGGAGGAACCATATTTAAGAGTAAATTCACGAAACTTCACCAGCGTCTCTTCGCTAACGTGGTGTTCCATTCCTTCCGCATCCCGGCGGGCGATCTCCGGACTTACACCCAGTACCAGTAAAAAGTTCTCAACGAGCTGATGGCGCTCGCGGCTCTCCTGCGCAAGCTTGTCCCCTTCCGGCGTCAGGAAAACACCGCGCCAGGGAATCATTTCAATGAGCCCCACAGAAGCCAGTCGCTTTAACATTTTAGCAACGGTAGGTTGCGAAACCCCCAGTCTGGCAGCCATATCAACCTGACGCGCTTCCCCGACCTCACGGATCAGATCGGAAATCAACTCCACATAATCATCAATCAGTTCACGTCGGTGCGCTTCACGTACCTGGCGGAACCCTTCAACATGCTCTTCAACATTCACCAGTTGCGTCGTTTTTCTCATCGTTGGCTTACCTGCGCGACGGTTCATTGTACTTCCTCAGTGGGGTGACGCTTCCAGCGCCCGGTATCGAGAGCGCACATTGTAAACCATCACTCTGTAAGCACAAAAAATTAACGAAATAGCCATAGCTATACAATATAGCTTGCTTAAATTGCCACTCATTTAAAATTATCATTAAGATCAATGACTTAATCATAATTAAAATTTATAAATGACCATAAATTGTTTTCAATGACTCAAAAATGTCGCACAAAAAGATCCACTTGTTTAAATTATAGGTTCTGTGGTAATGGTCATTAGTTAATGGACTTAAGACATAGATTGTAAAGCCAGTGTAATATGATCTAAATTAACTTCGATAAAACTGATGATTCTAAAAAATGGAGCTTAATTTTGAAATCAACCTTTGCTGGATTCTACAGTACCCCGAGCGAATCTCTAGGACAAATTTGGTTATCTGATTCAACATTATTTGTATTTGATACTAATTGCCTACTTAATCTCTATCGTTGCGAAGATCATACAAGAGAAGACATTCTCAAAGTAATGAAAGAGATTTCAACAAGAACTTGGATACCTTTTCAAGTAGGATTTGAATATCAAAGAAAGAGACGCATAGTAATTGAAGAAAGCATTTCCAGCCTAACCAAGATAAAAAAAGAATTAGAAAATATCTATTTACAGAATATTTTATCTTCTGGTGGTGTAAAAAAACACCTATATAATTCTTTAAATGATGAAATATCAGAGCTACAACATAGAATCAAAATACCTATTGATGATTACATAAATGATAAAATTAAGCCCCGTATAGAAAGCAAGCAACAAATATCGCAACACGACTTCATAAGGGATGAAATTGATTCGATCATTCAAAATAATCTAGGCACGCCCCCTACGACCGAACAAATAAATACTATAAATACTGAAGGCGAACAACGCTACAAAAATAAGATCCCACCAGGCTTTATGGATGTAAAGAAAACTGAAACATATTTCTTTTCAGGAGTAGAAATTCAGGCGAAATATGGGGATCTTTATCTATGGTATGAAATCATAGAAAAATCCAAATCGGATAACATTAATAACGTAATATTTGTGTGCGATGATCTCAAACAAGATTGGTGGTTCATTCATGAAGGGAAAACACATGGAGCTTTAGCTGCTCTCAAAACTGAAATATGTGAAAAAGCAAATATTGAAAACTTCAAAATTGTTAATCAACTTACTTTTTTACATGAATCAAAAGAACATCTTGCAAACATTGAAATACGCGATTCCTCTTTAAAAGAGGTTGAAGAACTATCGAATGCTCCAACACCAGATATTGTAGATGAAATTGCAATTTCATGGTCACATGATAAACTAGACCAATTCAGGAAAAAATTCGAACATAATTCAAATATTTTCAGTACAATTGGATCTAACCAATCTTACAATAAATTTTCAAAATCATCGTTGTTTATACTTACTAGTAGTGCTGATGAAGCCTTACACGAGACATCCAATTTAAAACACCAAAGTTTATCACTGTTATCAGACCTTCAAACATTTGAATCAGAGTTAAAAGAGCATATCGAATCAAGTGACCTTTCAGAATTCACTAAGACTATGACGATAAACTTGTCGCAAATTGATTTACTCTGTTCCAAACTCAAATCCATATTAAGCCTACCGTCGATTGGAATACATAATATATCGGAAGCAGAAAGTATTATCCGCGAAATAAAGCTCTATAATTTTATATTGGAGGCAATGATTGAAAAAGGACATGAATATTTAAATTATATCCTATAAATTAATTATTGTTTATAGGTTAAGAAGATGCCCTACTCATAATCGCTTGGTCGCTGGTTCAAGTCCAGCAGGGCCACCAAATTTTAGCTTTAGAATCATATAATTAAGCCACTCTCAAGAGTGGCTTTTTTGTTTCTATCAGTATGAGTGTCGCATGGGATTTTCGCATCTGGGGTACAGGTTGCGTTATCAACTGCCCTCTGGCTTCAACGCTGTATAAATGATTTTTTAGTGCCTGAAAATAAAAAATAAATTAAATCAATGCCTTATTTATACCACATGCCATTTAGCGACAAAGCGGCGGCATTTTTTAGGGCATCACCATCTGGAGGAATCCCACTGCCTGAAGTGCTCCGTATTGGCATGACAAAAGCCATCAAGATCAGGAAACAAAGTAACAGCCCTGATGTCGAAAGTGCCCTCTAAGGATTTCAGGAATTTTTGTTTGACATCCGCAGTGATGGCTATTGGAAGATAAGCGCCCTCTCTTTGGTCAAAATCTAAACTCCCCATTTTATGATCGCTCACAATACTGTACATAAACTGGGCACTTTGGGCGGCGATCCTTTTAGTAACTGCAGGAGGCTCCCACGTAGTGGCACCCGCGTTACTTTCGCCATCTATAAATATTTGGTTGTATTCCCGCTCCTCTGCTTCTTCCTCCTGTCCGTTGATGTAATCTGTGTGGAGACCAAGCAAAAGACCTGTTTTGCCTTTTTCAGAATTACAGGCAAACCATAGCGCGACTAAAATGTTCCTCGAAAAGTCAATTAGACGGGTAGCGGCACCATGATGCTGTAGCTTTGCCAAAACCTCAAAATCTGCCAGCCTTCTGCCATCCTCATATCCATAACCTCTGTGACGCGCCCTTCTTAACAAATCTAATTCATAGTCACGCATCCTAACTTCAGTGACCTTACGACGACCTAAGTTCAGTCTACGATAAGCAGCACTATGAATTGGCCAATCAATATCTCCCTGCCCTCGCCACATATGGACAATGGACATTCGAGAAGACACCCCTTCGGCAATCTTTATAAGCTCTGCCACGTTTATCGGGGCTTTGACTCTTCCAAATAATTTGGTCTCAATAATTTCCACTGATGTTCCCTTATTAAGATAATTCCAATGATGATACATAAAGTTCAGGCTAAAAATCATCGTGACGCGATGAACTGTCTATATTTTCAGTTTCTTAAATTCACTCAACCAGCCTGTAATCCCCGCCAGTCCTGACTTAAAGCGATTTTTGACAGTTGAGTTCCGCAGCCGAAACGATCCCGCCCACTCACATAAAATTAATATTTCCTTTATTTTTCTGTAAGTTACATTTTTATTTTGATCCTCCACAGATCCATAAAAGTGAAAAACACTGAAATTCTTTTCAATCTTTTCAGTTTGGGTTTTCTGCAAAGCCGCCAGCACTGGCGCGGTCTGGCGATATGTTTTGAAGAAAAATAAAACTGAAAAATTTTTATGATCCAAAAACCGCAGGCGGGTGCGGTGTAGTGCGATTTTTGTCTGCGAAAGAATTTTTTTGCCATGCTGTGACGCTCTCAGCGCCGCGCAGTAGGCACGATCTGTTTCTGTTGAAGCGTGAAGACTCCCAGGAGGATGGAGGCGGCAGAATGCCACTGGTGGCGTATGGTGCAGCCACTAAAAATTTATTAGTCGGGCATAGAACCCGGCATGGTACAGAGGGCATAAAAAAACCCGCATTTCGCGGGTTATGTTCTGGGTTGGTTTACTGGCCAATAACCGGGGAGTATTTTCCGTTCAGCGTGTCCGCTTTCGCTCCGGTGTTCCGGATGGCTCCCGCGTTGGTTGGTGCTCCTGTATTGCTGTGCGTGTGGCTTGCTGTTTGCTCTGCCAGCTCTTTCACCACGTCCAGCGTGTCCAGCATCAGCTGTGCCACGTTGATGGTGCCAGAACCAATCCACACCACCGGGGCAATAATCTGCTGTTGCACGGCCGCCACGCTTTTACGTATCTGCCCGATTTTCTCGATCAGGTCTTTTCCCGTTGTGACTGACTGGCTCCCGGCTATGTCCGTTTCATCATTGCCGCCGATACTCGCAACGCGGTTATTGACTGCCTGGCTGTAATCCCCTGTACATACCTGCTGAATGGCTCCGGCCATCAGCGTGGATGTGCCCAGCACAGTAATTTTATCCGTGGCCTTAACCGTAGTTTCCCGGCTGACCAGCTCCCGCAGTTCCGTATCGGCCTTAACCATCCGCGCCATAGATGTTTCACTGATTGTCTGGTCTGTCTGCCTCACCCAGTCCCCCGCCTGGGTGACGCGCTGCGACACTTCTGCACGCTGCTGTTGCAGCTGTTCGCCAGGCTGGATATCCGGGAGGCTGGTTCCGTCCGGCACGGTCTGCCGCACAAAAGGCTTATCCGGCCGTCCGCCAGTAAAAGCGATTTCGACCAGCGTCCCTTCAGGGGGAAACTGGAACATCCCGGAATCGTTATCCAGGCTGGCCATAAAGCTGTCATGTGTCTGGCCTGAAACCATCATGATCACGATATCACTTGCCCCGCCCGTTCCGGCCAGTTTCTCAGCCAGGTAATTAATCGCATTTACCGGGCTGAGGTAAGCACCGTTTTCTGTCTGTTGCCCTACCCCGTACAGCCAGGGATGCACCGGGATAACGGAACAATTCAGCGCTCCCACTGAATCACTGAAAGCTATTCTCGCCTCACGCCACATCTTGAGGTCTCTCCGGCCATTCGATATCCGGCGCGGGACTAACATCCAGCCTGTTCAGCATCACCCGATAAAGCTTCCAGCTGGAAAGCGCCTTTTCTTCGGCAACTGTGGCAATCCCCAGATCGGCGGCATCCTGAAGAGGGGCGATGGCTTCAGCCGCTTCATTAATGCGCTGCAATCTTTCAGACTCAGCCACCGCAACATGATCGATGACAGGTTTTGTCAGTACGGGCTGACCATAATCATTGACGGTTATTTCACTTCCTTTTGACTGACCATCCAGGAGGATTTCATACCAGCGCTGGCTGATTTCCATCGCATCAATCGGCCAGGTTCCGGCAGCTTCATAAAGCGCTTTATCACCGCCTAAATAAAATCCACCCTGGCTGGCACTGTAAAATACCCTTTCCATTTAATACCCCTTAGCCCTGATTAACGCAGCTACCTGGCCAATGCTGCCATAAGCCCTGTTAGCCCTTACCACACAACCGGTATTTGATTTCGAAATTAACTGGAACATCCCCTCAGTATCATTACTGTTATTCACATTCAGGGTTCCCACCTCAACATGCAGACAGGCATTCGGGAATGCTTTCGGAAAGGTGATCGTCTGCGTGGTTTCACTGGTCATGGTCGCCCCCTGACACCACTGCTCGATAATTCCGGTACTTCCGCATTGCCACCAACCATTGGCCGCCTTAGAGGCTGAGTTTGGCGCACCGTAGGAGCCTTTGGGCTGAAATCTCCCGTCGCTTTCAGCTTTCGTGTAGACGTTAGTTCTGGCGGCGTAACCATTATCTGACTCAGCCTTAGTGTACGAATCCCCGGTTTTTGCCAGATAAACAACGAGACTACTACCAGCGTGACGCATATAGGGGCGCGTGGCATCACCAGAGGCAAAACCAGCAATATGACAGCCATCCTTCTGGATATAGCGGTCATCAAAGTTACTGAAGTTACCAGGATATACCCGACCTGGCGCCATAAAGTTACCTTCAACATCCCATCTGAAATTAACATCACCTCCGCCACTGCCTTTCATTTGCAGATGCCATGAAAGAGCATCGCCGGACACCAGAGAGCCCATGGAAAACGCCCAGGAATTTTTTCCGGTTATTGTGGCGAGCTGTTTTATTACCGGATGGTATTCACTCGCCCCAACGGTGGTGTAGCTGTTGAAAAATGGCGCTTTGGTTCGGTACTGCTCGGCAAAGGCAAACGCGCCTGTGTATCCAGCAGTAACTTCTTTAGACACGCTCAGAGTATCGGTTACGGTCAGCGGCGACTCTGATACCACAGCCCCTGTATCAAGGCTCACGCGCAGGGGACGAAGCGCGTTATAGTTTCCGAAAGCGTCCCCTTTGTTGGTCAGCATCAGATAAAGGTTATTGCCGTCATTGCGCCAGAATGCGCCGTAGTCACCATACGCCATCCTGAAACCGTTCGCGGATGTACTCTGGACTTCTGCGCCCACTTTGAGCACGCCGCTCATCGTGTCACCTTTTTTATCTACTGCGCCGACATCCTCCGGGGTGGGCTTATTCCTGTCAGTATAAAAATACTGATATCGGAAAGTTGTCCCATCATCCCACCTGACGGCAATTTTACCGCTGGTATCTGTCGGGATGATTAAGTGGCGCGTATTGTTGACGCCTCCGCCATCCTGCTGGAGCGCAAAAGAATAGGCAAACGGACCACCTGAAACGGCGTGTGACCAGAAACCTGACGGCAATCCCGCAGGAATGCTGTCATAACTGCTGTTAGCGGCCTGTTTGCTTCGTGGTGCTACGCCCCCGAGCCCCATCCAGCCAACCACTGGCACTCGCCCTGCCGTGGTGTCATCCTTCGATGTTACGATGTCCGCGGTAGACGACGTTCCGAGACTCTTTTTTAGCTCGGTCAGATTGTCATTCACCGTTTTGATTGCTTTTGGCGTCGCGGCCAGAGATTCAGAAACGCTGTTTACCTCGCTGCTCAGTTGGGTAAAACCTTTCGCTGAAGTGGTGGCATCCGGATGATTACGCGACTGTTCATGCTTTTTCAGCGCATCACTTGCGGCCTGTTCATTCAGCGTTCCTTTACTGACATCCAGCCCCGGCACGTTGGCAAAAACAAATTCATCCAGCAAAACAGGTTCGCCTGTTACCGCCTGGCTGGCTTTCCACTGTTCAAAGGCCAGTGTAATAGCTGTCTGTGACATATAACCTCCCTATAGACTCGCGCTAAACGTTGCGCTGCTGGCTTCCGTACCGTTCAGACGTGCCGGATAAACCACATATTCCCCCTGATCCCACCCAGCCCGGATAACCAGACGTTCAGACGTGATCACTTCAAACTGATAACGGCGGCAGGTTCTGCCGTATTGCTGAATGATTTGAATCATCAGCTGCGTGTTGCTGGCTAAAGTCACGTTCATCAAAACCAAAGGAAAGCGCAACAGAACTATCCCCCTTGATGACGAAATTCTATCCGAAATACCTGACACGAAAGGCACTCTGTTTCCGCAGCCCTGTTACAATGCCTTCCGCTCTGCTCTGGAGCGTGCAAAAATTGAACTCCCCTCCGGCCAGCTTACCCATGTACTGCGCCATACATTTGCCAGCCACTTTATGATGAACGGCGGGAACATTCTGGTTCTGCAAAAAGTTCTCGGCCATGCTGACATCACTATGACTATGCGTTATGCGCATTTCGCACCTAGCCACCTTGAAGATGCCGTACGACTTAATCCTTTAAAATGTCGCAGAAATGTCGCGACAGCTTAGAAATACTACCGAATACTGGCCTTTATTTACTATCGCAATCTATTGATATAATTATAACTTATTGTTTTTGGTAGATAGTTAATGCTTTACAATATAGCCTGTGCTATATCTGTATGTAATGCAGTCACCCTTCATGGATCGAAGGGATCTAAAATCAGGAGGTCTTATGAACGAATTCAAGAGGTGTATGACCGTGTTTACTCACTCCCCCTTTAAAGTGCGCTTAATGCTGTTGAACATGCTGTGCGATATGTTTAACAACAAACCGCAACAGGACGATAAACCTTCTCACTAAGCGGCGTTGCGGTACGCCGCTTCATTTTTTCGTCATAATCCCTCTGTACGATGGCGTTTAGCCGCCTTATTCCCGATCTTTTTTACGGATTTGCAGTCCCCTTCGCAAAACATCTGCTTAGCAACTGTTGATATTATTTACTACTCGCACTATCTTCTTGCAGCCCTGCACAATTTGCGGCTCGCTGAAGCGGACCCTCATTCCCTCTCCACGCACTGTCAGGCAGGTTATGACCCTTGACGCCAGGGTGAGCACATGGCGTTTTTATCCATGATAGTGACCTATGAATTTAACCCTGATAGATACTGTTGTTACCCGCAGCCGGGCCCTAAACCCGTGGACGGGGTTTTACTTTTTGCAGTCATTGCTGATTAACTTTGCGCTTGGCTATCCCTTTAGTCTGCTCTATGCGGTTGCTTTCACCTGCATTTTGCATTTGCTATGGCAAGCCGCACCGCGCGCGCAAAAAACGTTAATCGGGATCTGCTCGCTGGTTGCTGCGCTCTATTTCCCGTTTGGTCAGGCGTACGGCTCGCCAAACTTTAATACCCTGCTCGCGCTGCACTCGACCAACATGGAAGAGTCGACGGAGATCCTGACGATCTTCCCATGGTACAGCTACGTGGTTGGGCTCTTTATTTTCGCGTTGGGCGTTATCGCCATCCGTCGTCAGTCGGGCGAGAAAAAATCCTGGGGTAAGATCGAAATACTCTGTCTGGTGTTCAGCATTGCCGTGGCGTTTGTCGCCCCCATCCAGAATATTCCCTGGGACGGTAAGCTAAGGCTCATCAATATCGGCTATCCAGTTTTCCGCTTCGTGAAAGACGTCGTAGTCAATAATAAAGAGGTTCTCGACGAGCAGGCCCGCATGGCTGAACTTTCCAATATGAAAGACACCTGGAACGTGCTGGCTGTTAAGCCGAAATATCACACCTATGTGGTGGTGATTGGTGAAAGCGCGCGTCGCGATGCCATGGGGGCGTTTGGTGGACACTGGGATAACACGCCGTTTGCCAGTTCGGTTAATGGCACACTGTTTACCGATTATGTCGCGGCCAGCGGTTCAACGCAGAAATCGCTCGGTCTGACGCTCAACCGCGTGGTTGATGGCAAACCACAATACCAGGATAACTTTGTCACTCTGGCAAACCGCGCAGGTTTTCAGACATGGTGGTTCTCCAATCAGGGGCAAATTGGTGAATACGATACGGCCATCGCCAGTATCGCTAAGCGTGCTGATGAAGTGCAGTTCCTGAAGAGCGGCGACTTTGAAGCCGATAAAAATACGAAAGATGAAGCGCTGCTGAAAATGACGTCGCAGGTCTTTGCCACCCCGCGTACGCAGCCTCAGTTGATTGTCCTGCACCTGATGGGATCGCATCCGCAGGCCTGCGATCGCACTGGTGGGAAGTACGCCGAGTTCGTGCAGTCCAAAGAGACCTCTTGTTATCTCTATACCATGACGCAAACCGACGACCTGCTCAGCAAGTTGTACGAGCAGTTACGCAATACGGGCGACAGCTTCTCGCTGGTCTATTTCTCAGATCACGGGCTGGCGTTTAAAGAACGTGGAAAAGAGGTGCAGTATCTGGCGCACGATGACAAGTTCCAGCAGAACTTCCAGGTACCCTTTATGGTGCTGTCGAGTGACGATAAAAAGCATCGCGTCATCAAAGCCCGACGTTCAGCAAATGATTTTCTGCAGTTCTTCTCTCAGTGGACGGGGATCTCTGCCGAGCAGATAAAAACGGCTTACCCATTCGTTTCAGGTAAGAAAGCTCCCCCAGTTTACGTTACCAACTTCAAGTTACAGAAAGTTGACTACAACCATCTGGGAACGGATATCTTCGATATAAAGAGTAAGTAAGCATTACCCTCTTCCACGGAAGAGGGTACAAAGATAAAAAAAATCCGCCACATTGGGCGGATTTTTTATTAGCTCACCGGAGTGATTAGAAGCGGTAACCTACGCCCGCGATCCAAGTGCCAACGTCAACGTTGCGGATACGGCTCTGCTCATAAGAGAAGTCCAGAGCAACGTCCTGGATTGGGTTGAACTGCAGGCCTGCGCCATAGGAGAAGCCGTAGTCGCTGTTGCTTGCAGTGCGGTTCAGACCCTGGTTTTCGGTCTGCTGGAATTTACCGTAGCCAACACCTACAACACCGTAGATGCTTGCCCAGTCGTTCAGACGGTAAGCTGGACCAGCAGTGATACCGTAGTACTGACCTTTGTTGTATGCGCCGTTCTCAGAACGATCTTTCTCGGTGTAAGTGAAAGAACCGATCACGCCCAGCGGGTTGTTATCCTGCTCGTAGCGATACTTCAGGTTGAAACCGTTAGCTTTGTTCATCACGCCCTGATAGTCGCTCTGAGCGTAACCACCGGTAACGGTAGAAGTAGCAGCTACAGCGGTACCTGCGGAAACAGCCAGTACAGCGGCCAGTGCTGAAAGACATGCAATTTTTTTCATAACCACCTCAAATGTGCTTCAAGTAAGTCCGTAAGTTTTAAATATATCAAAAAAATTTGCGAAACTCTTTGTGATTCGTGATGTCTAAAGGTTCCTTTCCTGTAACAGAACATTTCCAGCTTCAGCTATCTCTTTCAAATCACATGCAATTTTCACTACAAAACGCCCATAGTGCGCGCCTGCGCTGTTACATTCATCCAGATTATTCCTAATCTGACAGGCGATAAATCCAACAACGCTTAACCATTTTACGGATTTCACGTGGTTTTTTTTCAACGGCGTCTCAACCGTTGCAACATAATTCCTTTACACTGCAACCTTTACTTCATTTGACATAAGCTGACAGGAGAAAGGATGCCTGGGTTATCCCGCACATCGTCGGTCTGGTTGCCGGTAGCAGTCATACTCATAGCAATGTTGTCCATTCAAAGTGGTGCCTCGCTGGCAAAATCGCTTTTTCCGCTGGTTGGTGCCCCTGGAGTCACTGCCCTGCGTATCGTGTTGGGTACGGCAATACTGGTGGTTATTTTCAAACCCTGGCGTTTACGCTTCAAAAAAGAGCAGCGTTTACCCCTGCTATTTTATGGTTTGTCCCTGGGGGCAATGAACTATCTGTTCTATCTCTCCATCCAGACAATCCCTCTGGGGATCGCCGTTGCGCTGGAATTTACCGGCCCGCTGGCCGTGGCACTCTTCTCCTCGCGTCGGCCGGTGGATTTTATCTGGGTCGTGTTAGCCGTTCTGGGGTTATGGTTCTTGCTGCCGCTGGGTCAGAATGTTTCTGAGATTGATCTGACAGGCGCGGCGCTGGCCTTAGGTGCAGGCGCCTGCTGGGCTATCTATATACTCACGGGTCAACGCGCTGGGGAAGAGCATGGCCCGGCAACCGTCGCATTGGGTTCACTGATTGCGGCTATCGTGTTTGTGCCCATCGGTATGGCCCAGGCAACAGAATCTATCTGGCAATGGTCAGTCATGCCGATTGGGCTGGCGGTCGCTATTCTCTCTACAGCACTCCCCTATTCTCTGGAGATGATCGCCCTTACGCGCCTGCCGACGCGCATATTTGGCACCCTGATGAGTATGGAGCCTGCGCTCGCCGCAATCTCCGGGATGGTGTTTCTTGGCGAAACCCTGACATTGACCCAGACGCTGGCGCTCTGCTCGATTATTGCGGCCTCAATGGGATCGACGCTGACCATGCGTTCTGAACCTAAAGTTGAAAAGGTCAATATCAACTAAGGTCATATATTCTGCATGGCTTCACCGCCATGCAGAATAAAGGCCAGGTCGACAGGCGTTATAATTTCATACACAGTTTGTCATATTATCGAAATATGCTCCTTCCCCCCCCAACCCCAGTAACAAATTAAGATCAATCCGTACCATATTGGGAATAACCATTTAATTTCAACAAATTAAATCCTCAACTCTCTTATCTCTATTAAACTGATAGGTACAGCCAAACCGCAGACAAAAAAACCGATGCTATACTTAGTTCCGTAATTACCTGGGACATAAACATCAAGAGGATATGAGATTATGAGTACCGCTAAACTGGTGAAAACGAAAGCGTCTAATCTGCTTTATACCCGTAACGATGTATCGGATAGCGACAAAAAAGCGACCATTGAGTTGTTGAATCGCCAGGTGATCCAGTTCATCGATCTTTCGCTGATCACCAAACAAGCCCACTGGAATATGCGCGGTGCAAACTTTATTGCCGTTCATGAAATGCTGGATGGCTTCCGTACTGCTCTGGTCACCCACCTTGATACGATGGCCGAACGTGCCGTTCAGTTAGGTGGTGTGGCATTGGGTACCACACAGGTGATTAACAGTAAAACACCACTGAAAAGTTACCCGCTGGATATCCATACCGTTCAGGATCACCTGAAAGAGCTTGCAGACCGCTACGCGATAGTCGCAAACGATGTACGTAAAGCGATTAGCGAAGCAAAAGATGAAGACACAGCTGATATCTTCACCGCCGCTTCTCGTGATCTGGACCAATTCCTGTGGTTCATTGAATCTAACATCGAATAATTCATAGGAATTTTCTCTTCAACCCTCGCCTGTGGCGAGGGTTTTGCACATCTATGGTGCACGTTTTTTCCCTGAGACAGTGCAAACGTGAAAAAATTGTAATAATCACCTCACACAACCGTTAACGAGAGATTGTTTTTTCGTCAGAATTTACGCTAAATATCTCTCCGTCAGTTGCCCCAAACGAAGCGCACCAAAACAGTGCTCCACTTTGGTGCAATCAGCCATCATTGCCCTGTTTATTGTGCAATGCATGACATCATCCCCTTTGCAAAACAACAAGTTGTAAAGTTGGCACGATTTTTTCATTGTGCCACATGTTCTCGCAGGGGATCGCCCCGTGGATATAAAAGGAAATGCTATGAAGTCTGTATTAAAAGTTTCACTGGCTGCACTTACCCTGGCTTTTGCGGTGTCTTCTCAGGCTGCCGACAAACTGGTTGTGGCGACCGACACGGCGTTCGTTCCGTTTGAATTCAAACAGGGTGATAAATACGTTGGTTTTGATGTGGATTTGTGGGCTGCTATCGCAAAAGAACTCAAACTGGATTACACCCTGAAGCCAATGGACTTCAGCGGCATCATCCCGGCACTGCAAACCAAAAACGTTGATCTGGCTCTGGCCGGTATCACCATCACTGATGAACGTAAAAAAGCCATCGACTTCTCTGACGGCTACTACAAAAGCGGCCTGCTGGTCATGGTTAAAGCCGACAATAACGACGTAAAAAGCGTGAAAGATCTCGACGGTAAAGTGGTTGCAGTGAAGAGCGGCACCGGTTCTGTTGATTACGCAAAAGCAAATATCAAAACTAAAGACCTGCGTCAGTTCCCGAACATCGACAACGCGTACATGGAACTCGGCACCAACCGTGCTGATGCTGTTCTGCATGATACGCCAAACATCCTGTACTTCATCAAAACAGCAGGCAACGGCAAGTTCAAAGCTGTCGGTGAATCTCTGGAAGCACAGCAGTACGGTATCGCGTTCCCTAAAGGCAGCGATGACCTGCGTACAAAAGTTAACGGTGCGCTGAAAACGCTGAAAGAGAACGGCACCTACAACGAAATCTACAAAAAATGGTTCGGTACTGAGCCTAAATAATAATACGTAAAAATGACGTTCACTCGGGGGCGACCTTTCGCCCCTGATATTTTTGAAACACGGTAACAGTAACAGGAAATTATCATGCAGTTTGACTGGAGCGCCATCTGGCCTGCCATTCCTATCTTGCTTGAAGGCGCTAAGATGACCCTGTGGATTTCGGTCCTGGGTCTGGTTGGTGGGTTGATTATCGGTCTTGTCGCCGGTTTCGCCCGCACCTACGGTGGCTGGATTGCAAACCACATCGCACTGGTTTTCATCGAAGTGATCCGCGGCACTCCTATTGTCGTGCAGGTCATGTTCATCTACTTCGCCCTGCCAATGGCCTTCACCGACCTGCGTATCGATCCGTTCAGCGCGGCCGTTGTGACCATTATGATCAACTCAGGAGCCTACATCGCAGAAATTACCCGCGGTGCGGTTCTGTCGATTCATAAAGGTTTCAGTGAAGCTGGTCTGGCGTTAGGTCTTTCTCGTCGCGAAACGATCCGCCACGTGATTTTACCTCTGGCACTTCGCCGTATGCTGCCACCACTTGGTAACCAGTGGATCATCAGCATTAAAGATACGTCGCTGTTCATCGTTATCGGCGTGGCTGAGCTGACCCGTCAGGGGCAGGAGATCATTGCTGGCAACTTCCGCGCGCTGGAAATCTGGAGTGCGGTGGCCGTTGTCTACCTGATCATTACTCTGGTTCTGAGCTTCGTTCTGCGTCGTCTTGAAAGAAGGATGAAAATCCTGTGATTGAATTTAAAAACGTTTCCAAGCACTTTGGTCCAACCCAGGTGCTGCACAATATTGATCTGAACATCAAACAAGGTGAAGTGGTGGTCATCATCGGGCCATCCGGTTCCGGTAAATCGACGCTGCTGCGCTGCATCAACAAGCTGGAAGAGATCACCAGCGGCGATCTGATCGTCGATGGCCTGAAAGTGAACGACCCGAAAGTCGACGACCGTCTGATTCGTCAGGAAGCGGGCATGGTGTTCCAGCAGTTCTACCTGTTCCCGCACCTGACGGCGCTGGAGAACGTGATGTTTGGTCCGCTGCGTGTGCGCGGTGCCAACAAAGCGGCGGCGGAAGCGCTGGCAAAAGATCTGCTCGCCAAAGTCGGTCTGGCAGAACGTGCACACCACTACCCTTCCGAGCTGTCCGGCGGTCAACAGCAGCGTGTGGCTATCGCCCGCGCGCTGGCGGTCAAACCGAAGATGATGCTGTTTGATGAGCCAACCTCTGCGCTTGACCCGGAACTTCGCCACGAAGTACTGAAAGTCATGCAGGATCTGGCAGAAGAAGGGATGACGATGGTGATTGTGACCCACGAAATCGGCTTTGCTGAGAAAGTGGCGTCCCGCCTGATCTTCATTGATAAAGGCCGTATCGCGGAAGACGGTAACCCGCAGGAATTGATTGCGAACCCGCCAAGCCAGCGTTTGCAGGAGTTCCTGCAGCACGTCTCCTGATCCTCGTTCATTCGCTTCACACAGAGCCGGGCATGCCCGGCTTTTTTACGCCAGATTGTTCCCAAAAACTCCCCTCCGACCCTCGCACTCTATACTTATCATTTTGCACACTATTTTCACCGGAGGGCACCGTGCCGTGGATCCTGCTGCTGTTGATAAGCCTGTTTAGTGCGCCATCGCTCGCTGTGACGATACCCGGGGTCACTGCCGGAACGGCCTCTACACAGCCAGGTTCGCCTCCTCCGGAGCCGGATGTTGAACAAAAAAAAGCGGCTTACAGCGCGCTTGCCGACCTCCTTGAAAACGATTCCTCACGGAAAGAGTTAATTGATCAGCTGCGGAAAACCGCCGCCACGCCTCAGCAGGAGAGCGTTCCGCCCCTCGCTCCTTCACAAGTGGAGGAGCAAAAAACGGTGCTGGAAAACGTCACCGACGTCAGTCGCCACTATGGTGAAGCCCTCTCCTCTCGTTTTGCCCAGCTTTACCGCAACCTGATTGGCTCACCGCATAAGCCCTTTAACCCAAAAACGTTTACCACAGCCGCTACACAGTTCCTGATGCTGGCCGGCGCGGTATTTCTCTTTTACTGGCTGGTGCGTCTGTGCGCGTGGCCGCTGTACCGTAAGATGGGACAATGGGGACGCAGGAAGAATCAGCAGAAAAACAGCTGGCTGCACCTGCCGTTAATGATAGCCTCAGCGTTTATCATCGATTTACTGCTGCTGGCGTTGACGCTGTTTTTAGGCCAGATGCTGGCCGACAAGCTGAATGCTGGCAACAAAACCATTGCCTTCCAGCAATCACTTTTCCTGAATGCCTTTGCCCTGATCGAGTTTTTTAAAGCGCTGTTGCGGTTACTCTTTTGTCCGCGCGTACCGGCGCTACGCCCTTTCTCCATCCGGGATGTGAGCGCAAAATACTGGGCACTGCGTCTGAGCGTGCTCAGCGGGTTGATTGGTTATGGTCTGCTGGTTGCCGTGCCGATCATCTCCAACCAGGTGAACGTCCAGTTTGGGGCGCTGGCAAACGTGCTAATTATGATCTGCATTACCGTCTGGTCGCTGTACCTTATCTTCCATAACAAAAAGGCCATTACTGAGAGCCTGCTGCACCTGGCCGACCGTTCCCTCTCGTTCTTTAGCCTCTTCATTCGCGCTTTTGCGCTGGTGTGGCACTGGCTGGCAAGCGCTTACTTCATCGTACTGTGCTTCTTCTCGCTGTTCGATCCCGGTAACAGCCTGAAATTTATGATGGGGGCGACATTTAAGAGCCTGGCCATTATTGGCGTGGCAGCCTTTATCTCCGGCCTGCTCTCCCGCTGGATCTCGAAAACCATTACCCTCTCGCCGCAAGTGCAGCGTAGCTACCCTGAACTGCAAAAACGCGTAAACGGCTGGATGTCGGTATCACTTAAGGTGGCGCGCATTCTGACCGTCTGCGTGGCGATGATGCTGCTTCTGAATGCATGGAGCCTGTTTGATTTCTGGAACTGGCTGCATAACGGTGCGGGTGAAAAAACGGTCGACATTCTGATTCGCATTGCGCTGATTTTGTTCTTCTCAGCCGTCGGCTGGACGTTACTGGCGAGTCTTATTGAGAACCGTCTGGTATCGGATATTCATGGCAGACCGCTGCCCAGCGCCCGTGCCCGAACGTTACTGACGCTGTTCCGCAACGCCCTGGCGGTGATTATCAGCACCATCACTATCATGATTGTGCTCTCGGAAATCGGTGTAAATATCGCCCCGCTGCTGGCGGGAGCAGGTGCTTTGGGGCTGGCGATCTCCTTCGGTTCGCAAACTCTGGTGAAGGATATTATTACCGGCATTTTTATCCAGTTTGAGAATGGAATGAACACGGGCGATCTGGTCACAATTGGGCCATTAACCGGCACGGTAGAGCGGATGTCTATTCGCTCAGTCGGCGTACGTCAGGACACCGGGGCGTACCACATCATTCCCTGGTCTTCGATCACCACTTTCGCCAACTTTGTGCGCGGTATTGGTTCCGTCGTGGCGAACTATGATGTGGACCGTCATGAAGATGCAGAAAAAGCTAAACAGGCGCTGCGCGACGCGGTAGAAGAACTGATGCAGATGGACGATATTCGCGGGCTGGTGATTGGGGAGCCGTCATTTGCCGGCATTGTCGGGCTGACAAACACGGCATTTACTCTGCGTGTCTCGTTCACCACGCAACCGCTGAAGCAGTGGACGGTGCGCTTTGCCCTCGACAGCATGGTGAAAAAACACTTTGATCTGGTGAATGTGCGGATGCCTGTGCAGACATATCAGGTGCTGCCACCACCCGCATCGCCGCTCCCACCGCAGGAGCCGACGCTGTAGCCTGGTTGCCGGGTGGCGGCTTCGCCTGACCCGGCTTACGGGACACATTATTTGCGGCGTTTGTTATCGTCCATAAACGACCAGGCGATAAAGCGGCTCTGTTTCTGACCTTGCGCCATCTCTTTTTTCACCACTTTCACAGCACCCGCTTCGGTCAGGGCACGGTAGAGTGGCGGCAGGTTATCCCCACGGGAAACCAGCGTTGTGAACCACTTCACCTGACGACCAAACTGCTTGCTTTCCTCAATCATGCGCAGGATAAAGGCGACTTCACCGCCCTCGCACCACAACTCCTGCTGCTGTCCGCCAAAGTTCAGCGCCGCATCTTCCGCCTGCCCCAGATTGCGGCGCTTACGTTCGCTCCCCGCCCGGGCCGCTGCCGCTGAATCATGGAACGGTGGGTTGCACATCGTGGCATCGTAGTTTTCGTTTTTGTGAATAATGCCGTTGAAGATAGAGGCCGCATCTTTCTGACGACGCAAGCGAATGGCGCGGCTTAGCCCAGGGTTGGCGCTGATAATCGCCTGTGCGCTGGCAAATGCTTCAGCGCCGATTTCACTCCCGGTAAAACGCCACTGATACTCATGAGCGCCAATCAATGGGTAGATCAGATTTGCCCCGGTACCGATATCCAGGACGGTAGCTTGCTGCGGAACAACACCGCCACGATCGTCTGCAAGAAGGTCGGCAAGGTGGTGAATGTAATCAGCACGCCCCGGTACAGGTGGACAGAGAAAGCCTTCTGGAATATCCCAGTGCGCCACACCGTAAAAATGCGCCAGCAGGGCTTTGTTCAGCATTTTAACTGCCACAGGATCAGCAAAGTTCACCGAAGGCTCGCCCGCAGGCGTCTGGACGATATAGTCCTGCAGTGGAGGGCAGCTCTGGCATAACGCGTTCATATCGTAGCGGCTGCGATGGCGATTTCGTGGGTGCAATCCCGGCTTTTGGGAAGTCATGGCATTCTCCTTTAAACAGCGGCGTAAGATACCCTTTGCGGGCCGAACGGTAAATCTTTCTCTTTGATGCTCAAAAAAGCGACAAAAATCAATCACCTTTATCTCTATGATCTGTCAGTACATTGTCAATTTTTGTTGTTCAAAAAATAAGCAGAACATCATCAAATTTTTGCGCTAAATCACACTCCTCGGGCTTCTAAACTTAAAGGGAATCACCTGTTGTTTCCTCATGAGGATGTGATTATGAAAAAGTATCTAGCCCTTACTGTTATCGCCGCAGCGCTGGCGACCGCGTCATTCTCAGCCATGGCCGTTCAGTCACTGACTGACAATACCGATACCAGCCAGTTACGACCTGCAGGTACAGTATCGGTAAGTCGTGCAAGCAACCTTGACGATCTGCAAAGTAAACTGGCCGAGAAAGCCCGCCAGGAAGGCGCCAAAGGATTTGAGATTAATTCTGCCAGCGGCGATAACCATATGTTTGGCACGGCGACCATTTACAAGTAATCCAACGTCCACTCAACGCACTGCATCTGCAACACAGGTGCAGTTTTCTTCGCCTGTTTCTTGACTGTTCAATTTTTAACCCCATATTGAGCGTATGCCTTCAACAGATTCCCGGAGGAGATCATGGCTTCAGGTTGGGCGAATGACGACGCCGTTAACGAACAGATCAACAGTACAATTGAAGATGCCGTTGCCCGTGCTCGCGGTGAAATTCCGCGCGGCGAAAGTTTATCGGAATGCGAAGAATGTGGTGAACCTATTCCGGAGGCACGACGTAAGGCCATTCAAGGAGTACGGTTATGCATAACCTGCCAGCAGGATAAAGATTCAAAAATATCATCTCATTCGGGATATAATCGCAGAGGATCGAAAGACAGCCAGTTACGTTGACCTTCCTTTACCTAAGCTAACCACGCAAGCGTATTCCTTTACTCTCACGATTTTTAGTCAAACGCGTAGCAAAATGTGCCTTTCTTCTCTCTTCTGTAAAGCGCTTCAACAAGAAGTGTAACGTGGCACTTTGAATTTATTAATATTCAATAAGTTATTTGTCATTCAATTTTTTTGAGCGACCACGTCAATTCTCTTCGATTTTATCCTCCGCAAAAAAGCGTGATACTTATCACATCGACGGAACATCGTCCCCTTAACAGAATAACCTGCGAGAGATTAATTATGAAAACCATCAAATATGCTGTTGCTGCTGTTGCCCTGTCCGCTCTGTCTTTTGGTGTATTTGCTGCAGAGCCTGTCTCAACGACTCAGGCCCAGGGCATGAATAAAATCGGTGTGGTAAGTGCAGAAGGCGCGACCACGCTGGACGGTCTGGAAGCCAAACTGGCTGAGAAAGCCGCAGCTGCTGGTGCAAGCGGATACACCATCACCTCCGCTAACACCAACAATAAGCTGAGCGGTACTGCGGTTATTTACAAATAATCGAACGAATTATGCTCCACCCTCACCCGTACCCTCTGGTGAGATGCTCCACCCCTCATTGACCCTGTTGTTACCCTTGCTTGCCCGTCCGCCACTGGACGGGCTTTTTTTTTGCTCAAAACGCCTCTTCAACGCGTTTCAGTCCTGCTTCGAACGTTTCAACTTCCCCGGTAGCCAGCAAACAACAGGCCATCTGTAGTTTGAGGGAATGGGGAACGGGTACATTTCCGGCAAGACACTGCTCAATCCAGTGCGCGGTGGTGTGCGGATCTTTTGCCTCAGGCAATATCACGCCGCTATTTTCGTCCCCACGCTCCAGAATGGCGCGCGTACCCACGGAATCAATCAGCATCACCTGAGGGCAACGCTGCGGGTTAGCATAAACCTCGCCTTCTGTGCCATGCATCAGCAATGCCCTGCCCCCAATGTCCTCAAAAAAATTACCCACACGCGCAACATATTCAGGGTGAGAAACACTGGAGAGACGCAGAGCCGCATCTTCGCCAAAAGGTGTCGCCAGTTTCGCCAGGGTGTGTGCGCTGTTACGCACTCCCATGCGCCAGCGCATATCAAGCTGCTTTTCCAGCGGTGGGCAAAGTGCACCCACAGGGATGTAAACCGGTTGATGGCCATCCAGTTTCGCCTGCGCCTGACCAGCATGTCGTGTTGGTGCGATCCCCAACATCCCGAAAATGGTCTCCGTCAGTACGCGCGTAGGATCTTCGCTCACACCGTGCACCACCACCGGGAAGCCAAGTTTATGCAATAAAATAGCCAGTAGTGGGGTCAGGTTTGCCTGCTTGCGCGCACCGTTATAGCTTGGGATCACAATCGGCATCGGTTTTGCCACCGGCGGCGTTAAACGCAGTGTATGCGCCTGCATGGCTTCATAGAAGCCGCGCATCTCCGCTTCACCTTCTCCTTTAATACGCAGCGCAATCAGAATGCCCCCCATCTCCAGGTCAGGTACTTCGCCATTGAGCATATGGGTGTAAAGCGCACGAGCGGTTTCATGGTCCAGATCGCGGGCATGGTTTTTCCCGCGCCCTACTTCTTTGATAATTTTGCGATAATCCACGACATCTCTCCTGAAAACATCATCTTGTTAACAATATAGCCCTGAAGAACATCCAGACGTTAGTTTTTTTCGACGGGATCAACCTTCTGTTTTTATGATGAAAAGTGAAACTCAAGCACTATTTCAATTATTTGTAATTCCGCCAGAAGATTCTTAATACGTCATTGTTTGCTTAAATAGCCAGCGGAAAGTCATTAAGGGTCACCGGTGAAAACGTCCAGGCAACGTTCTCACCAGAAACATACCAGGATTTGTTATGAACAAGGTTGCTTTAGGTTTATTCATCGCCGCAACAGTGGGATGTTCTGCATCTGCATTGGCGGCAACAAACGGAGAAGGTCAGATAAACTTCACCGGAGAGATTATTGATTCTGCGTGTCAGGTGGTTAATGGGTTAAGTAATCCATTAAATGTTCAGCTAGGTAAAGTGTCTAAAACGGTATTTACCGGTGCGGGCTCCACCAGCACATTAACAAAGTTCGATATTCAGTTAAAAGATTGTCCGGAAACCGTTACCTCCGCAGCCATTAACTTTGGCGGAACGCCGGATGCAAATAACAACGCTACGCTGGCATTAACGCCAGCTGCGGATGCTGCAACAGGTGTCGCTATTCAATTGGTTGACGCGTCTGAACAACCCGTGAGTCTGTATACGCCTTCTCAGCAATATCCGTTAGCCTCCGGCACGACGGTTAATGACCTGATATTCGGCGCACGGTATATTCAAACCGGGGCCGCAATTACCGCAGGTCCGGCTAACTCTGTATCAACCTTTACCGTTATCTATAACTGATATTATCCACCCTGAGATATTAACGTTTTCATCGACGTTAATATCTCTTCTTTTTTTGAGAAATAGTTATGCGCCACGGTTATTTACTGAGCACGCTTTTACTGGCAGCCGCCACTGCACATGCAGGTGTTATTATTAATGGCACCCGTCTGGTCTACCAGGGAAATAAAAAGGAATCCTCTCTTGGCGTTTCAAACCCAGATGCGACAGATTATCTGGTACAGTCCTGGGTTGATTCTGGCGGTAGAAACCTGGCCAAAGCCCCCTTTCTGATCACACCACCGCTTTTTCGTCTTGATGCGAAAGAGGATAACGTGCTGCGCGTGGTACGCACCGGCGGAAATTTACCGGAAGATCGCGAATCGCTGTACTGGTTAAATATCAAAGCCATTCCCTCCTCAAAACATGTTGAAGGGATGAATACGCTGCAAATTGCTATCAATACGCGAATTAAATTGTTATATCGCCCATCGGCCGTTAAAGGTAAACCCGAAGAGGTGGCTGACAAACTTGAGTGGCATCGTGAAGGCAACGATCTGGTCGTGAATAACCCAACGCCTTTCTATATGAATTTCCAGAAGGTGACGCTGAATGGTCATAAAGTCGGTAAAGCGACCTGGGCCGTCCCTGAAACGGAAACACATTTTGCATTATCAGGCAACATTGGTGGGTCAACTGTCGCGTATTCGATTATTACAGACTACGGCAGTATCAGTCAGACCTGGTCAAAACCCGTCCATTAAAAGCATCTGCAGATAATTACGCTCATCATGTACAGCCATAAAAAGCCGTTCACCTGTCGAATGTCTTCATTGCTGGTCATATTATGTGGCCTGGCAATGGCGATCTTTGCACAGCAGGTTATGGCTGATGATTATTTTAACCCGGCATTACTGGATATTGATAATCCGCAACAGGGAAAGACCGACCTGTCGATCTACGAAAAAGGTCCCGGGCAAGCGCCAGGAAAATATCAGGTCACTATTTTTATTAATAACAACAAAATTGATACACGCGATGTCACGTTCAAATTACAAAAAGATCCGCACGGTAATAACTCCCTTCAGCCTTGCTTTAGTCTGAGCGACTTAAAAAACCTCGGTATCAAAACCAAAAAATATCCTGAGCTGATGGCAAAAGGCCAGTGTGCTGATTTAAACGCCATTCCGGACGCATCTGCGACGTTTCATGTTCACAATCAGCAATTGCTGCTCAGTGTTCCGCAACTGGCACTGGGCCAGGTTCCACGGGGCTATATCGACCCAAAAGAGTTTGATGAAGGGATCACGGCGGGTCTGCTCAATTACAGTGCGACCGCGAGCCAAAGCCACGCACTGCAACAGGGTGAACAGGATACCAGCAGCCAGTACGTCAATCTCCGGCCTGGCATTAACATTGGCGCATGGCGGGTCAGAAACTACTCAACATGGAACCGCAGTACCACGGGTAAAGAACAACAGCAGACATTTTCATCCATTTATACCTACGCCCAGCGCGATATTGTGGCGATGAAAAGCAGTCTGACGGTCGGACAAAGTTCTTCCCCTGCCGACGTTTTTGATAGCGTGCCCTATACCGGCGTGCAGCTTAATTCCGACAGCGACATGCTCCCGGACAGCGAGAAAGGGTATGCCCCGATTATTCGCGGCACAGCGCACAGTAACGCTCTGGTGATGGTGCGCCAGAACGGTTACGTCATTTATCAAAATACCGTTGCGCCCGGTGCGTTTGAGATCAACGACCTCTACCCGACGGGCAGCAGCGGTGATCTTCAGGTGACAGTAAAAGAAACCGACGGCAGCGAAAGCCATTTTGTGGTGCCCTACGCTTCAGTACCGGTGCTCCAGCGTGAACATAACCTGCGCTATAGCGTTACTGCCGGCCGTTATCGCTCATATGACAGCGACGTAGAGAAAACGCCGTTTGCCCAGGGCAGCGCAATTTATGGTTTACCGTATGGTTTCACCGCCTATGGTGGCGTCCAGCAGAGTAACCATTATCAGTCCCAGGCGCTGGGCGCGGGAAAAAACATGGGGGATTTAGGTGCCTTTTCCATCGACGTGACCCGCGCGAAAGCCCTGCTTAAAAAGCAACAGACCAGCAAAGGCCAGTCCTGGCGTGTACGTTACAGCAAAGATTTTGCCGGCTCCGGTACCAACTTCTCTCTCGCGGGCTATCGCTACAACAGCAAAGGGTTTTACACCCTGGAAGACACCATGGAGTCCTGGACCCGCTCGGACGACTGGTCGGCCCCACAACAGCGTCGCGCACGGACAGAAGCGACTATCGACCAGACACTGCCCAAAGGGTGGGGGTCCGTCACCCTGAGCATGGTGAAAGAGACTTACTGGAGCCAGAGTCAGGACATGACCTCCATGAGAGTCAGCTACAACAATAGCTGGCATGGCATGAGCTACAGCCTGAGCTACAGCATGAACAAGAATACAAACGACAGCGATGAGACTGGGGAGTCAGTCACAAACGACAACCAGTTCTCTCTGAGTGTTTCCGTTCCGCTTGACCACTGGATGCACAACACATGGGCTACGTACAATCTGAATAACGCCAAAGAGGGTACCACGCAGAATATTGGCCTGAACGGTACGGCGCTGAAGGAGGAGAATCTCAACTGGAATATTCAGGAAGGGTTGAGCACAACCGGCAGCGGCAATTCCACCAGTGCAAATGCCGACTATAAGGCAACCTATGGCGAAGTGAGCGGCGGTATTAGTCAGGATAAATATCAGCGCACGGTGAACATGGGTCTGCAGGGTGGCGTCGTGGCGCATGCTAACGGCATCACATTAAGTCAGCCGCTAGGGGAAACCATCGCTCTGGTAAAGGCTCCGGGGACCCATGGCACACATATCACCAACCAGACGGGTGTCGAGACCGATTTCCGTGGCTATACCGTTGTGCCATTTGTCACCGCCTATCGCCATAACACCATTTCACTGGACACTGAAACGCTACCAGAGGATGCCGACGTGACCCACGCCGCGCAGATTGTCACTCCGACACGTGGGGCTGTCGTTCGGGCAAGCTTCAACACTCGCGTGGGACATCGGGTACTGATGACGCTGACACAAAACGGTAAACCGCTGCCCTTTGGCGCAACGGTCACCACCGATGATAAGGACAGTGAGTTTATTGTGGGCAACGACGGCCAGACTTACCTCTCCGGTTTACCTCAGCACGGAAAACTCTCTGTCAGTTGGGGACAAGATGCCAGCGAGCATTGCAGTGCTGAATACGTGCTAACGGATGAGAAAGATAAATCCACCATTATTCGTGCTGACGCGCAGTGTCAGTGATCCACCGTTCAGGTTCAATATTATGCAATTGATTAAACACTGCTTTTTTTTACTGATTCTGGGAACGGCAGCATTATTTATGCCGCATGCGAAAGCGACCTGCACCACCCCGGATATGCCAAAAATGATCAACGTCGCGTCGATTTCGGTTTCCTCAACACTGGCCGTAGGCGCGACGATTCCCGGTTCGGAAAATACTGTCCATGTGGCGGGAAACTGCGATCAAAGCATTGATAGTGGGCTGGAAATCGTATCCTGCTATTACGGTACAGGAGCTGAAATTCCGGGCATGACTGGCGTTTATGACTCAGGTGTGCCCGGGATTGGTATCGCATTGATGAACGACAAGGGCCAGCGTATCAGCGGTGCTGGCGGCGTACAGTGTGATTCGCGCAGCACGCCCATTGGGTACGTCTCCACCGACGGACAACTCTCATTCAGTTTTGACGTCACACTGGAGCTGGTGAAAACCAGCAATACGGTCTCATCAGGCACACTCGTTCAGGAACAAACCCGCTTTGGCATTGGCGTGTTTGGCCATGAGGGGATTGGCTATCCCAATACCATTTCCTACGCAGGGAATATCACGGTTCACGAGGTGACCTGCTCGGTCTCCCCAAAAAGCCTGACAATTACCTTAGGGGATTTCCCGGTCAGTGCGTTTACTGGCACGGGTACGATGGCTCCCTATAAGACATTTGACGTGGATGTGAATTGCACCGACACCGTGCAGCCGGAAGTCATGATAACAAGCGCAAATGGCTATGATTTGAACTTCCCGGGCGTCATCAACCTGACTCAGGAAACCGGTGTCGCAACGGGGATAGGGGTTCACATGTTATTTGACGGAGAAGTCCCGGACTTTGGCACATACAAGAACACTGTCGCAGTTGCGCAAGCCAATGAAACGCTGGCGATTCCTTTTCAGGTTCGTTACGAGCAAACCGCAGCCGACGTCACACCAGGCAGCGCCAACAGCATTGCCACCATCACGCTGGGGTATAAATGACAAAATATCTTCCGGTTTTACTGCTTGGTCTGGCATCTCACGCCTGCGCAGACGAAATACAGGTGCTTATGCAGGGGAATATTTTAGCCAATACCTGTTCCGTTGACAGCGCCAGCCAGAATTTAACTGTCGATCTCGGTCAGGCAGCGTCAGGTGATTTTAAAGACATCGGTGACACGGGGGTATGGAAAAACGTAGATCTGACACTCTCAAAATGCCCGGCCACCACAACCCTCGCCACCGCTACGTTTCACGGACAGGCGGATGGCGCACATCCGACAAAATTTGCGAATAACGGCACGGCTGGCGGCCTGGCTCTCGAACTGGCCGATCGTCAGGATCACATACTTATCGCGCCACTGGCCAGCTTTAGTGTGCTGATCAATCAAAGCGATCATACGGCAGACTTTCCCTTAGCTGCGCGTTACTACGCCACCTCAATGCCCGTCACCGCCGGCACGTTCAACAGCGTCGTGCAGGTGACCTTCACTTACCAGTAGGACCGCGCCCCTTAGCACGGAGGCTTTTCTTACGCCCGGCAAGTAATTTGGCCGGGCGTTTTTTTACCTCAGGCACTTCCGGTTGTTCGATGGGGAAAACGGGCAAAGCATTCAACAGCCGCTGACCGTAATTTTTGGTGAGCAAGCGTTTGTCGTAAATCACCACCTCACCCCAACAACCGTGGCTACGGATCAGACGCCCTACCTGCTGGATCAGGTTAAACGATGCCGCGGGTAAGCTCTGCACCTCAAACGGATAGCGGTTAAGGCTTTTCAGCCATTCCCCTTCGGTGATCACCACCGGGCTGTCGATCGGCGGGAAAGCGATTTTATGGATATGCACCTGCGTCAGGTAGTCCCCTTTCAGATCCAGCCCTTCTGCAAATGACTGCAAACCCACCAGCACGCTGCGCTCGCCGTTATCAATGCGTTTACGGTGCGTTTCCACCAGCCGGTAGCGAGGCTGATCTCCCTGCACCAGCAGCAATAAACGCAGATCGGTAACGTGCTCCAGGAAACGCTGCATCGCCCGCCCACTGGCAAATAACACCAGCATCCCGGGGTACTTTTTGCTCTCGACTTGCTCGCGAAAATAGGCTGCCATTTCGGCAATATGCTGCTCTTCATTGTCAATCAACGGCTCAAACTTCATGCGCGGAATGACCAGCTTGCCCTGCTCGCAGTGGTTAAACGGTGACTCCAGCGCGACAAAACGGTCGCCCGCTTTCTCTTTCAGACCGCTCATCTCCTGTAAACGAGAAAAACTGTTGAGTGAGCGCAATGTCGCGGAGGTCACCACCACGTGCGGCACGCTGCGCCAGATCAGCTTCTCCAGTTGATCGGCCACGCGGATGCCCACGCAGTGGAAAAAGAGATGCACTTGTCCGTCCCGCACTTCGCGGGTGGCCCATTTGGTGACGGGTGCACCCGACGCCTGCGCCATTGATGCCAGCCGCCAGAGCTTGCTCTGTGATTCGAACATGCCCAGCGCACGGTTCATTTGAAGGAGAATACGGTGCAGACGGACGACGTCATGGGTACCGGTTTTCTCACTGAGATCGTTCAGGAACATCTCCGCCAGGCCACGCAGCTTTTCCAGATGCTTCGCCAGTTGCTGGCAAATCTCCATCACCTCTTCAGGAAGCTCTCCCATCGCAAAGCGGTGTTCCGCTTCCTGAGTTGCCGGAAGGTAGAGATTGAGGATGTTATTGAGCGAAGCAATCAGGCTGTAAACCTCTTCACTGTGTTCGCTTAACCGCTCGGGTACCGCCAACGGCGGTGTGGTTTTTGGCCGGAACTGCTCCATGCAGGTTGCCACCAGCTTGCAGAACAGATCCAGTTGCAGGCGGAACCACGGGGCGGTAATTTCGGCACTCATTTCCAGCGCATCCCGCGCCACATCGGGCAAATGGTGGCCTTCATCGAGCACCAGCAACAGGTTTTTGGGCTCCGGCAGCACCGCTTCGCTCTCGAGCGCCGCCATCACCAGCGCATGGTTGGCGACCACCACTTCCGCCTCCTGAATTTCACGTCGGGCGACAAAGAACGGGCACTCCCGATAGTAGTGGCAGTTGCGGTTCAGGCAGCTCGCTTTATCGGTACTTAGCCGGCGCCATAAGTCATCGCTAATTGCCTGGCTGGTGTGATCGCGCAGGCCATCCCATTTGTAGCCATCGAGATCGGCTTTTAGCTTTGCACACTGCTCCTGCTCGACCTTGTTGTTCGGCGTCAGTTCGTCATCGAGAAACGCCAGCAAATCTTGCTGATTCGGCTCACTGCTGGCAAGTGCCGCCAGGTTACGCGGGCAGACGTAGCGTCCGCGCCCAAAGGCTGCGGTAAAACGCAGATCAGGGATGATTTTGCGCAGCAGCGGTAAATCTTTGCTGAAGATCTGATCCTGCAACGCCACGTTGGCGGTGCTGACCACCAGCGTTTTGTCCTCTTCCCGCGCAATCGCGATGCCGGGAATGAGATACGAAAGGGTTTTCCCGACGCCAGTGGGGGCTTCAATCGCCAGATGTCGCCCGTCGTCCCCGGCAAGCGTTTTTGCCACGTCAGCAATCATCTGCCGCTGCGGCGCTCGGGGGATAAAGTCGGGTATCTGCTGTTGTAGCGCCTTATACCATGCGCCAATTTGCGCCTTGAGCGCAGCGGTTAAAGCCATTGGAAACCTGAAATACTGTATAAACAGCCACTATTGTGGCACTTTCTCTTTGCTGTCGCAAAAAGAAAAGCCCGGCTTTACGACCGGGCTTCCAGATTACTGCGGGTTAGCAGGTTTACGTGGGCGGCGTCGGCGCTGCCCTTCCCCTGCGGGTTTCCCTTCGCCACTGCGCCACGGGTTTTCACCGGCAGGTTTGGCTTCGTTGCTACGACGCGGCGGTTTACCCGCTGATTTTGGCGCACCACCGTCGGCACGACGCGGTTGCTGACCGCGACCACCGCCACCCTGACCACGACCACCCTGACGACCGTTCTGAATCGGCTCAGCTTTAATCGACGGGTCAACTTCATAGCCCGGCGTTTCGATACGCGGGATCTCTTTCTTCAGCAGGCGTTCAATATCACGCAGCAGCTTATGCTCATCCACGCAAACCAGAGAAAGCGCTTCACCCGTTGCCGCCGCACGACCGGTACGGCCAATACGGTGAACATAATCTTCCGGCACGTTTGGTAGCTCATAGTTCACCACGTGCGGCAGCTCTTCAATGTCGAGGCCACGGGCGGCAATGTCGGTTGCCACCAGCACACGGATATCGCCAGATTTGAAGTCAGCCAGCGCGCGGGTACGTGCCCCCTGGCTCTTGTTACCGTGGATGGCCGCACTGCGGATGCCATCTTTATTCAGCTGTTCCGCCAGGTGGTTCGCACCGTGCTTGGTGCGTGTGAAGACCAGTACCTGCTGCCAGTTGCCCTGACCGATCATCTGGGAGAGCAATTCCCGCTTACGCTTTTTATCTACGAAGTGAACGTGCTGCGTCACCTGCTCAGACGCGGTGTTGCGACGCGCCACTTCGACTTCCAGCGGGTTATGCAGCAGCTTTTCTGCCAGCGCCTTGATCTCATCGGAGAAGGTTGCGGAGAAGAGCAGATTCTGACGACGCGGTGGCAGTTTAGCCAGCACGCGGCGAATGTCGTGAATAAAGCCCATGTCGAGCATGCGGTCGGCTTCGTCCAGTACCAGAATTTCGACGTTATCCAGTTTCACCGCGTTCTGGTGTTCCAGATCCAGCAGACGACCCGGCGTTGCAACCAGCACGTCCACACCGCCACGCAGCTTCATCATCTGCGGGTTAATGCTTACACCACCGAAAACCACCAGCGAGCGAATGTTGAGATAGCGGCTGTAGTCACGCACGTTCTCGCCAATCTGGGCTGCGAGCTCACGGGTTGGGGTGAGGATCAGCGCACGAACCGGACGACGGCCTTTAGCATGCGGCTGGTTCTTAACCAGCAGCTCTAACAGCGGCAGGGTAAAACCGGCGGTTTTACCGGTCCCGGTCTGGGCGCTGGCCATCAGATCACGGCCCTGCAAGACGGCGGGGATAGCCTGCTGCTGGATTGGGGTTGGCTCGACGTAGCCCTGCTCTGCAATCGCACGCAGAATTTCCGGGTTCAGGCCAAGGGAATCAAAAGACATAAAAACTCCGAACCGCCCCGACCATCACAGGTGTAGTTTTCAGGGAGATATAACAATGGTAAGGACAAAAACCACAATGTCGTGAAGCAGCGGAGTGTAGCAGCTTTTGTGACGTGGCGCATAAAATATCCCTCAGCCATTCATCAACGAAATATTTCCCGCCGGGGAGACAACTGGACAAAATGGTGAACCGGGCATAATGTTAATCAATCGATTGATTAATTTTTAATGCTGCTATGAATACAACCCCAACAACAACCAAAGGTGAACAGGCCAAAAGCCAGCTTATCGCCGCCGCCCTGGCACAGTTTGGCGAGTATGGATTGCATGCCACGACGCGCGATATTGCGGCACTGGCCGGGCAGAACATTGCAGCCATACCCTACTATTTTGGCTCAAAAGAGGATTTATACCTCGCCTGTGCTCAGTGGATCGCCGATTTCATCGGCACGCAATTTCACCCGCACGTTGAGGAAGCCACCGCGCTGCTCAGCCAGCCGTCGCCGGATCGCGATGCCATCCGCCAGCTGATCCTCAACGCCTGCCACAATATGATCCGCCTGCTGACGCACGACGATACGCTCAACCTGAGTAAATTTATCTCCCGCGAGCAGCTCTCCCCTACTGCTGCGTACCAGCGAGTGCACGATCAGGTGATTGCCCCGATGCATACTCACCTGACCCGGCTGATCGCCGCCTATACCGGGCGGGATGCCAACGATACCGAGACAATTTTGCATACCCATGCCCTGCTGGGTGAAATCCTCGCCTTCCGTCTGGGGCGGGAGACTATCCTGTTACGCACCGGCTGGTCACAATTTGATGAGGATAAAGCCGCGCAGATTATCCAGGTCATCACCTGTCATCTCGATCTGATCCTGCAAGGTTTAACGCAAAGGAGCCTGAAGTCATGAAAAAACCTGTCGCCATCATTCTGGTGGTTGTTGTTTTGCTTGCTGCGGGAGTCGGTGGCTGGCTGTGGTATCAAAGCCACCAGGAGAGAAGCCTGACGCTTTACGGTAACGTCGATATTCGTACGGTGAATATGAGCTTCCGCGTGGGAGGACGTCTGGCATCGCTTAACGTTGATGAAGGCGACACAATTATGCGCGGTCAGACGCTGGGTATGCTGGATAAAGCCCCTTACGAGAACGCGCTGATGCAGGCAAAGGCAGGCGTATCTGTAGCCCAGGCACAATATGACCTGATGCTGGCGGGTTATCGCGACGAAGAGATTGCGCAGGCCGCCGCAGCGGTCAAACAGGCGCAGGCAGCTTACGACTACGCACAAAACTTCTATGCCCGTCAGCAGGGGCTGTGGAAAAGCCGCACCATTTCTGCCAATGACCTCGAAAATGCCCGTTCTTCCCGCGATCAGGCGCAGGCCACGCTCAAATCCGCCCAGGACAAACTGAGTCAGTACCACACCGGTAATCGCCCGCAGGACATTGCCCAGGCGAAAGCCAGTCTTGAACAGGCTCAGGCGCAACTTGCCCAGGCCGAACTGGATCTTCACGATACCACTCTGGTTGCACCGTCTGACGGTACACTGATGACCCGCGCCGTGGAGCCAGGCAGCATGCTAAGCGCGGGCAGCACCGTTTTAACACTCTCCCTGACCCGTCCGGTATGGGTGCGTGCGTACATCGACGAGCCGAATCTCGGCCAGATGCAGCCGGGACGCGAGCTGTTGCTCTATACCGATGGTCGACCGGACAAGCCGTATCACGGCAAAGTAGGCTTCGTTTCCCCAACCGCCGAATTCACACCAAAAACCGTTGAAACGCCGGATCTGCGTACCGACCTGGTCTATCGCCTGCGTATCATCGTGACCGATGCGGACGACGCGCTGCGTCAGGGCATGCCTGTCACCGTAAAAGTAAACAACGGGGAACGACATGAATGACGCGGTTATTGAGCTTAGCAATCTGGTTAAACGCTTCCCGGGAATGGACAAACCGGCCGTCGCGCCGCTGAACTGCACCATTCAGAAGGGCTATGTCACCGGACTGGTCGGCCCGGACGGTGCCGGCAAAACCACGCTAATGCGGATGCTGGCGGGGTTGCTTAAGCCGGATGACGGAGCCGCCAGCGTGCTCGGGCTCGACCCGATCAAGGATGACAGCGCGCTCCACGCCATGCTCGGCTATATGCCGCAGAAGTTTGGTCTGTATGAAGATCTGACGGTAATGGAAAACCTGAATCTGTATGCCGACCTGCGCAGCGTAACCGGCGACATTCGCCAGAAGACCTTCGCTCGTTTGCTGGAGTTTACCTCACTCGGACCATTCACTGACCGGCTGGCAGGTAAGCTCTCCGGCGGCATGAAACAGAAACTGGGGCTGGCCTGTACGCTGGTCGGTGAACCGAAAGTTCTGCTTCTGGATGAGCCTGGTGTCGGCGTTGACCCCATTTCTCGCCGTGAATTGTGGCAGATGGTGCACGAACTGGCAGGCGACGGGATGCTGATCCTCTGGAGCACCTCCTACCTTGACGAAGCGGAGCAGTGCCGGGATGTGCTGCTGATGAACGAAGGTGAACTGCTTTATCAGGGTGAGCCGACGACACTGACACAAAGTATGTCCGGGCGCAGTTTTCTGTTGCACAGCCCGCAGGAATCCAACCGCAAGCTGTTACAGCGAGTGCTGAAATTGCCGCAGGTCAGCGACGGGATGATTCAGGGCCGTTCGGTACGCGTGATCCTCAAGAAAGAAGCAACTGTTGATGATATTCGCCGTGCGCCAGGTATGCCTGAGATCGAGATGGAAGAGACCGCACCGCGCTTCGAAGATGCGTTTATCGACCTGTTGGGCGGTGCGGGCACGTTAGAATCTCCCCTCGGGGCGATCCTGCATACGGTTGAAGGTACGCCGGGCGAAACGGTGATTGAAGCCAAATCCCTCACTAAAAAATTTGGTGATTTCGCCGCCACCGATAACGTGAATTTCGCGGTGAAACGCGGTGAGATTTTTGGCCTGCTCGGGCCGAATGGCGCCGGAAAATCCACCACCTTTAAGATGATGTGCGGTTTGCTGGTCCCCACCGCCGGTAAAGCGCTGGTACTGGATATGGACCTGAAGGTCAGTTCCGGCAAAGCGCGTCAGCATCTGGGTTATATGGCGCAGAAGTTCTCCCTCTATGGCAACCTGACGGTCGAACAGAATCTGCGCTTTTTCTCCGGTGTGTACGGCCTGCGCGGGCGGGCGCAGAACGAGAAAATCCGCCGTATGAGCGACGCATTCGGGTTAACCAGCATTGCCTCTCACGCAACGGATGAACTGCCGCTCGGCTTCAAACAGCGGCTGGCGCTGGCCTGTTCCCTGATGCATGAGCCCGATATTCTGTTTCTCGATGAACCAACCTCCGGCGTTGATCCCCTCACCCGCCGCGAATTCTGGCTGCACATCAACAGCATGGTTGAAAAAGGGGTTACCGTGATGGTGACGACCCACTTTATGGATGAGGCTGAGTACTGCGACCGTATCGGGCTGGTGTACCGCGGCAAGCTGATTGCCCACGGTACGCCAGATGACCTGAAAGCACAGGCCGCCGACGATGATGTCCCGGACCCGACGATGGAGCAGGCGTTTATCACCCTCATCCATGACTGGGATAAGGAGAATACCCATGCACAATAACGTCATTTCCTGGCGCAGGGTGCGCGCGCTGTGCATCAAAGAGACGCGCCAGATCGTGCGTGACCCCAGCAGTTGGCTGATTGCCGTGGTGATCCCCCTGCTATTGCTGTTTATCTTTGGCTACGGCATTAACCTCGACTCCAGCAAGCTCAGAGTCGGTATTTTGCTGGAACAGCAGAGCGAAGAGGCGCTGGATTTCACCCACGCGATGACCGGCTCACCCTACATTGACGCCACCATCAGCGACAACCGCCAGGCGTTGATCCAGAAGATGCAGGCTGGGAAAATTCGCGGGCTGGTGGTGATCCCGGTCGATTTCGCCGCCAATATGGCGCGTGCGAATACTGATGCGCCGATCCAGGTGATCACCGACGGCAGCGAGCCGAATACCGCGAACTTTGTGCAGGGTTACGTGGAGGGTATCTGGCAGCTCTGGCAGATGCAGCGCGCTGAGGACCGGGGTGAAACGTTCGACCCTCTGATTGACGTGCAGACCCGCTACTGGTTTAACCCCGCCGCCATCAGTCAGCACTTTATTATTCCTGGCGCGGTGACCATTATCATGACGGTCATTGGCGCGATCCTGACCTCGCTGGTGATCGCCCGTGAGTGGGAGCGCGGCACCATGGAGGCGCTGCTTTCTACCGAAGTGACGCGTGTCGAGTTGCTGCTGTGTAAGCTTATCCCCTACTACTTCCTCGGCATGCTGGCGATGCTGCTCTGTATGCTTGTGTCGGTATTTATTCTCGGTGTGCCGTACCGCGGCTCGCTGGTCGTGCTGTTCTTTATCACCAGCCTGTTTCTGCTCAGCACGCTCGGCATGGGGCTGCTTATCTCCACCGTCACCCGCAACCAGTTTAACGCCGCCCAGGTAGCGCTCAACGCCGCTTTTTTACCGTCGATTATGCTGTCCGGGTTTATTTTCCAGATAGACAGCATGCCCGCCGTGATCCGCGCCGTGACCTACATTATTCCGGCTCGCTACTTCGTGAGCACGCTGCAAAGCCTGTTCCTCGCGGGAAATATTCCGGTGGTGCTGATTATCAACACGCTGTTCCTGATGGCGTCGGCAACGATGTTTATTGGCCTGACGTGGATAAAAACCAAACGGCGACTGGATTAAGGAGCGAACATGTTTCACCGTTTATGGACATTGATCCGCAAAGAATTGCAATCGCTGCTGCGCGAGCCGCAAACCCGTGCCATTCTGGTGTTGCCGGTACTTATTCAGGTTTTACTGTTTCCGTTTGCCGCCACGCTTGAGGTGACGAACGCCACCATCGCCATCTACAACGAAGACAACGGTAAACACTCCGTTGAACTGACGCAGCGTTTTGCACGTGCAAAAGCCTTTACCCACATTCTGCTGCTGAAAAGCCCGCAGGAAATCCAGCCCACTATCGACACACAAAAAGCACTGCTGCTGGTGAGATTCCCGGCAGATTTTTCCCGTAACCTGGACACTTTCCAGACCGCACCCATGCAGTTGATCCTCGACGGACGTAACTCCAACAGCGCCCAGATCGCGGCCAACTACCTGCAACAGGTGGTCAAGAATTACCAGCAGGAGCTGATGGAGGGCAAACCTAAACCCAATAACAGCGAACTGGTGGTGCGTAACTGGTATAACCCGAATCTGGATTACAAATGGTTTGTGGTACCGTCGCTGATCGCCATGATTACCACCATTGGGGTGATGATCGTCACCTCTCTGTCCGTCGCCCGCGAGCGCGAACAAGGTACGCTGGATCAACTACTGGTCTCCCCGCTTGCTACCTGGCAAATTTTCGTCGGTAAAGCGGTTCCGGCCCTGATTGTTGCCACCTTTCAGGCCACCATTGTACTGGGCGTGGGTATTTGGGCGTACCAGATCCCCTTCGCCGGATCGCTGGCGCTGTTTTACTTCACGATGGTGATTTATGGTCTGTCACTGGTGGGATTTGGACTGCTGATTTCAGTGCTCTGCTCCACGCAACAGCAAGCGTTTATCGGGGTGTTCGTCTTTATGATGCCAGCGATTTTGCTTTCGGGGTATGTTTCCCCAGTCGAGAACATGCCAGTGTGGTTGCAGGATTTAACGTGGATAAACCCGATTCGACACTTTACGGATATCACCAAGCAAATTTATCTGAAGGATGCGAGTCTGGATATTGTGTGGGGAAGTTTGTGGCCGCTACTGGTCATAGCGGCCACGACGGGCTCAGTGGCGTACGCGATGTTTAGACGCAACATTGCGTAGCTTTTTCTCTTTGGTCAGTAACGAGACCACCGCAGGCCCTGCGAGGATTGCCAGACCGGCCAGGGCCAGCAGCAGGTTGTTTTGCAGTACACGGGACAACAACCAAAGCACAATCATCGCGGCACCAAAGTACCAGGTGGTGGTGAGCTCTTCGAGCACATCACCCACCTCACGCCAGCGTGCTTCATGGTGGCGCTGTAAGAACAACATCGACAGTACGGTGACGCCGTAAAGGACGCATAGTCCCAGGCCAACACGCACCAGCGTGCCACTCATCCAGCCCATCACCAGCACGGCCACGACCAGTAAATGCAACATTATCTGCCAGCAACTCAGGCCAGTTGCGACACGAACACGTTGTTGCCACTTCATGGCTTCTCTCCTGAAGGATTTTTCTCTGCTTATTCAGACTACCGCACTTTACGGAAAATTCCGTAACACCGCATCTTTTTGTGACGCCTACTACACTTTATTTTCATCGGGATAGACACTCAGGAAGGAGCTTATGACGCCAAAAATGCAGCATTTCTCGCTTAACGTGCTGACAATAAACATTCATAAAGGCTTCACAGCATTTAACCGCCGCTTCATTTTACCGGAGCTGCGCGACGCGGTACGCACCGTCAATGCGGACATTGTTTGCCTGCAGGAGGTAATGGGCGCACACGAAGTGCATCCGCTCCATGTTGAGAACTGGCCTGACACGCCCCACTACGAATTTCTGGCCGACACCATGTGGAGTGATTACGCTTACGGGCGCAACGCGGTCTATCCGGAAGGCCATCACGGCAATGCGGTGCTGTCACGTTTCCCGATTGAATATTACGAGAACCGCGACGTTTCCGTCGGGGAAAGCGAAAAACGCGGCCTGCTTTACTGCCGCATCACTCCACCCGACCTTGAGCTTCCCATCCATGTCGGCTGTGTTCATCTCGGTCTGCGCGAAGCCCATCGCCAGGCGCAGCTGAACATGCTGGCCGAGTGGGCCAATGCACTTCCTGAAGGTGAACCGGTGGTCGTGGCCGGCGATTTCAACGACTGGCGACAGCGGGCGAACCATCCGTTGAAAGTGAATGCCGGGCTGGAGGAAATTTTCACCCGCGCGACCGGCAGACCCGCGCGCACCTTTCCGGTACGTTTCCCCTTGCTGCGTCTTGACCGGATCTACGTGAAAAATGCTCACGCCAGCAGTCCGACCGCCCTGGCGTTACTCAACTGGCGACATCTCTCCGACCATGCCCCGCTGAGTGCGGAGATCCACTTATGAAATGTTCCTGGCAAGATGGTAACCGGATCACGCTGCTGGTTAATGGCGACGAGTATTACCCGGCCGTGTTCAAAGCGATTGACCATGCAAAGCAGAAAGTGATCCTCGAAACCTTTATCTGGTTCGAAGACGACGTCGGTAAACAACTGCACAGCGTGCTGCTGCGCGCCGCCCGGCGTGGTGTCAATATTGAAGTCCTCCTTGATGGCTATGGTTCACCGGATCTCAGTGACGCCTTCGTCAATGAACTCACTTCAGCGGGTGTGATCTTCCGCTACTACGATCCCGGAACTCGCCTGTTCGGCATGCGTACCAACCTTTTCCGCCGGATGCACCGCAAAATTGTGGTGGTGGATGAGACGGTGGCGTTTGTCGGCGGCATTAACTACTCCGCTGAACATATGTCCGATTACGGCCCGGAAGCGAAACAGGATTATGCGATCCGCATCGAAGGGCCCGTGGTTCAGGATATTCTGCTATTCGAACTGGAAAACTTGCCCGGTAAAGAGGTGGTACGTCGCTGGTGGAAGCGCCGCCATCGTCCGGAGGAGAACCGGAATCCCGGCGAAGCGCAGGCACTTTTCGTCTGGCGAGATAACGCCGAGCACAGAAACGACATTGAGCGTCATTATCTGAAGATGCTCGCCAATGCGAAGCGTGAAGTGATCATCGCCAACGCCTACTTTTTCCCGGGCTATCGTCTGCTGCATGCCATGCGCAATGCGGCTCGACGTGGGGTACGTGTGAAGCTGATTGTGCAGGGCGAGCCGGATATGCCGATAGTCAAAGTCGGCGCACGGCTGCTGTATCACTATCTGGTGAAAGGTGGTGTGCAGATTTACGAATACCGCCGTCGCCCGCTACACGGCAAAGTTGCGTTGATGGACGATCACTGGGCAACCGTCGGCTCCAGTAACCTTGACCCGCTAAGTTTATCGCTCAACCTTGAAGCAAACTTGATCATTTACGATCGCCAGTTTAACCAGACACTGCGGGATAACCTGCAGGCATTGATCGTCAACGACTGCGTGCGCGTGGATGAATCCATGGTACCCAAACGCACCTGGTGGAACCTGGGCATCAGCGTGCTGGTGTTCCACTTCCTGCGCCATTTCCCGGCGATGGTCGGCTGGCTGCCAGCACATACACCAAAACTGGCGCTCGTGGAGCCGCCTGTGCAACCTGAAATGGAAACCCAGGATCGCGTTGAAGCGCAAGACGGAGGGAAAACCTGATGTCAAAATCGCATCCGCGCTGGCGGCTGGCAAAAAAAATCCTCACCTGGATCTTCTTTATTACGGTCGCCGTGTTGCTGGTGGTTTACGCGCAGAAAGTTGACTGGGAAGAGGTGTGGAAAGTTATCCGCAACTACAACCGACTGGTGCTGCTGGCTGCCGTTGGCTTGGTTATTATCAGCTATCTGATGTACGGCTGCTATGACCTGCTGGGGCGCGCCTATTGCGGCCACAAACTGGCTAAACGCCAGGTAATGCTGGTGTCGTTCATTTGCTATGCCTTTAACCTGACATTAAGCACCTGGGTCGGTGGGATTGGCATGCGCTATCGCCTCTACTCGCGGCTGGGACTACCGGGCGGAACTATTACGCGAATTTTCTCGCTCAGCATTACCACCAACTGGCTGGGGTACATTCTGCTCGGCGGGGTGATTTTTACCCTCGGTGTGGTGCAGTTGCCCACGCACTGGTATATCGATGAGGCCACGCTGCGTATTCTCGGCATCGTGTTGCTGCTGACTATCGCTTTTTATCTGTGGGCCTGCGCCTTTGCTAAACGCCGTCATATGACCATTAAAGGGCAAAAGCTGGTATTACCTTCATGGCGCTTCGCGGTGTTGCAGATGGCGGTATCCAGCGCCAACTGGATGACTATGGGGGCAATTATCTGGCTGTTGACTGGCGAAGATGTGAACTACTTCTTCGTGCTGGGCGTACTGCTGGTGAGCAGTATTGCCGGGGTGATTGTCCATATTCCGGCAGGGATCGGCGTGCTGGAGGCGGTGTTTATCGCGCTGCTGGCCGGGGAACATGTCTCTCAGGGGACGATTATCGCTGCCCTGCTGGCCTACCGTATGCTGTATTACTTCCTGCCGCTGGCGCTGGCAACGGTCTGTTATCTGATGCTGGAGAGTCGGGCGAAAAAGCTGAGAGCGAAGAACGAGAAGGCGTTGGCAAAATAAAAGCAAAACGGCAACCAGGTTGCCGTTTTTTAGTTTCGTAGGCCGGGCAAGGCGCAGCCGCCACCCGGCAAAACAACTTTAACGACGGTTGCCGAAGATCCGCAGCAGCATCAGGAACAGGTTGATAAAGTCCAGATACAGCGTCAGGGCCCCCAGGATCGCGTATTTGCGCAGGTTCGAACTGTCGCGTACGTCGATCTGCTCGCCGATGTTTTTCAGCTTCTGGGTGTCATAAGCCGTCAACCCAACAAAGATCACCACCCCGATATAGGTCACCGCCCACATCAGTGCTTCACTCTTCAGCCACAGGTTCACCAGCGACGCCAGCACAATCCCAATCAGCCCCATAAACAGCATACTGCCAAAGCCGCTCAGATCGCGTTTGGTGGTGTAACCGTAGAGGCTCATCGCACCAAACATCCCGCCGGTCACCACAAAGGTACTGGCGATGGAAGAGTAAGTGTAAACGATGAAAATGCTGGAAAGCGTCAGCCCGGTCAGCGCCGAGTAGAGCATAAACAGCGTAGTCGCCATGCCGGCACTGAGCTTTTGCACCAGGCCTGAAAGGACGAACACCAACGCTAGCTGGGCAATAATCAGCCCAAAGAAGGTGATTTTGCTGGAGAAGATAAACATCATCAGCTCCGGTGTATTGGCCGCATACCACGCGATAAACGCGGTCAGCAACAGGCCAACCGTCATCCAGCCATACACCTGAGCCATATACGTCTGCAGCCCACTACGGGTCTGCTGTACTATCGAATCGGAACGCGGAAATCGGTCCATGATTCACTCCTGATTAAGATTAAGTTGACACACACGTTAAGATTAACACATCCACGTAAACCGACTACCAACGGCTGGCGGCTTGTTTATCGCTGTCGCGAGATTCAACCCAGCGGTCACCTTCCGGCGTGGCTTCAAGCTTCCAGAACGGCGCTTTGGTTTTGAGGTAGTCCATAATGAACTCCCCTGCCGCAAACGCGCTGCCACGGTGTGCGCTGGTCACCCCGACGAAGACAATTTCCTCGCCAGGCCACATTTCGCCAATACGGTGGATAACTGTCACTCGTCCGAGCGGCCAGCGCCCGCGTGCTTCTTCCACAATCGCCGCCAGCGATTTTTCCGTCATGCCCGGATAGTGCTCCAGGGTCAGTGCTTTCACGCTGTCACCCAGGTTGTGGTTACGCACTTTGCCGGTGAAGGTCACCACCGCACCGTCTTCATCACGCTCAGCCAGCCAGTTATATTCTGTACCCACGCTGAAGCGTTCAGGACCTACCAGAATTCGGGTTTCCGCCATCTTAGCCCCCGGTCACCGGTGGGAAGAACGCCACTTCATCACCTGCGTTCAGCGGATGGGTGAACTCCACCAGCGTCTGGTTAACAGCGGCCAGCAGCTTGCCTTCGTCCAGCGCCAGCGCCCAACGGTCGCTTTGTGCGGCAAGATGCGCGCGCAGGGCGGCAACGTTTTCGAAGGACGCATCCAGCGTCAGGCTGTCGGTATTCACCAGCTCACGTACCTGGGCAAAAAAGAGCACCTTAATCATGGCTGTCCACCTTAAAATCGCCGGATTTGCCGCCGCTTTTCGCCAGCAGGCGAACCGGGCCAATCACCATATCTTTTTGCACCGCTTTGCACATGTCGTAGATCGTCAGCGCGGCAACAGAGGCCGCGGTCAAGGCTTCCATCTCCACGCCTGTTTTGCCGGTTAAGCGACAGAGTGACTCAATGCGAACGCGGCTGTGCTCTGGCTGCGCCTGCAGATTCACCTCAACCTTGCTCAGCATCAGGGGATGGCACAACGGGATTAAATCCCATGTACGTTTGGCGGCCTGAATTCCTGCAATACGGGCAGTCGCAAAAACGTCGCCTTTATGATGGCTACCGTCGATAATCATCGCCAGGGTCTCCGGCAGCATGGTGACGAACGCTTCCGCGCGTGCCTCGCGCACCGTTTCCGCTTTGGCGGAGACGTCCACCATATGCGCTTCGCCAGCGGCGTTAATGTGGGTCAGTTGTGACATAGCTTATTTCTTTAAATGGGGATGGAAATTACACGGACGGGTACGGGCATCCAGCTGTGGGGCGATAATATTGTCCCACGCAGTGCGACAGGCTTTCGTCGAGCCAGGCATGGCGAAAATCAGCGTGTTGTTCGCGACACCCGCTACCGCACGCGACTGCAGCGTGGAGGTACCAATCTCTTCAAACGAGAGCATACGGAAAACTTCACCGAATCCTTCCACCTCGCGGTCAAACAGCGGGAGCAGCGCCTCGGGGGCTTGATCGCCTGCGGTAAAGCCGGTGCCGCCAGTAATCAGCACCACCTGCACCTCATCGCTGGCAATCCACTGCGAAACCTGCGCGCGAATGGCGTAGCGGTTCTCTTTCACAATCGCTTTATCAACGATCTTATGACCCGCTTCGTGGGCTGCATCACGCAACCAGTGGCCGGAGGTATCATCCTCTTCGCCACGACGGTCGGAAACGGTAAGGATAGCAATGCGTGTCGGGATAAATTCTGCGCTTACCTGACTCATCTTCTGATTCCTTCTTAAGCCTGATTACCCGCCGATGTAAGACAGGTTCTGAGTAATTCCGGTGTTGCCCTGATGCAGGAAGTGGGTCTGTTTTTTATGCGTCAGCGCTTCAGAAATGCGTGCTTCAAGTGCATCCTGCTGCGCATCGTCTTCCAGCAGATCGCGAAGGTCTACGCCGCCGTCGCCGAACAGGCAAAGATGGAGCTTACCAACGGAGGAGACGCGCAGGCGGTTGCAGCTGGCGCAGAAGTCTTTCTCATAGGGCATGATAAGCCCAATCTCCCCTTCGTAATCCGGGTGACAAAAGACCTGTGCCGGGCCGTCGCTGCGCTGGCGGATCTGATGGATCCAGCCGCGTTTCAGCAGCTCGTCGCGCAGCACCATGCCAGAGATGTGATGACGACGGAACAGCTCGCTGCCCTCGCCGGTTTCCATTAGCTCGATAAAGCGCAGTTGAATGGGACGTGATTTGATCCACGCCAGGAAGGTGTCCAGCTGATGATGGTTTACATCGCGCATCAACACCGTGTTGACTTTGACTTTTTCGAAGCCCGCCGTGAACGCGGCATCGATACCATCCATGACCTGCTGGAACTTATCCTGACCGGTAATGGCATGAAACTGACGGGCATCGAGGCTATCGACGCTAACGTTGATGGCGGTTAATCCCGCATCACGCCAGTTCGCCACGTCACGCGCCATGCGGTAGCCGTTGGTGGTGACCGCAATCTGGCGGATACGTTTGTTTTCACGCACGGCAGCAATGATGTCGGGGAAATCGCGACGCAACGAGGGCTCGCCCCCGGTCAGACGCACTTTTTCCGTGCCGAGTTCAGAGAATGCGCGCGTCACACGCCGCACTTCATCCACGGAGAGAAAGCCGTTATTGGTGACGCTGCCCGGTTTGTAGCCATCGGGCAGACAGTAGGTGCAACGGAAGTTGCACACATCGGTAATCGACAGACGTAAGTAATAAAACTTACGCGCGAAAGCATCAGTAAGTTGTGAAGCCATGTACACCTTTCCAGATACGGGAGGCACAGTCATTTCTTTCTGTACCCTGGTGGCAAATTCGCCACGGCCAGAGCGCCATATCTTTCGACACAGGCACAAGGGCTAGAGTGTATGTTTTCAATTTTGAAAACGTGGTTATGGCGATAGTAGCGCGGAAATTCTGACTGCGCCATTATCCCTTTACGCTATATAATCATCTATATAGCGAATCAATCCTGAATTTTCACTACAGAATACCTAAAAACCGCACTTTCACATTGATATACGTCATTTTGCATCGGCTGAGGCATCGTCTTTTAGGGGTAGTTAGGTTACTGTTACGCGATCAAACGTGATAAGGAATACGTATGCGCAATCGCACTTTTGCGGATCTTGACCGGGTAGTCGCTCTTGGCGGAGGCCACGGCCTGGGTCGGGTTATGTCCTCTTTGTCGTCACTCGGCTCAAGGTTGACAGGGATAGTAACCACCACCGATAACGGCGGCTCAACCGGACGCATCCGTCGTGCCGAAGGCGGCATTGCCTGGGGAGACATGCGCAACTGTCTGAACCAGTTAATTACTGAACCGAGCGTGGCTTCGGCGATGTTTGAGTACCGTTTTGGCGGTAATGGCGAACTTTCCGGGCATAACCTCGGAAACTTGATGTTAAAGGCGCTTGATCACCTGAGCGTACGGCCTCTGGAAGCCATCAATTTAATCCGTAATCTGCTTAAAGTCGATGCATTCCTGATCCCTATGTCTGAACAACCGGTTGACTTGATGGCAATCGATGCCGAAGGACATGAAGTTTACGGCGAGGTGAATATTGACCAACTCATCCTGCCGCCAACAGAGTTAATGACCTACCCGAGCGTACCCGCCACGCGAGAAGCGGTGGAGGCAATCGGGGAAGCGGATCTTATCCTGATCGGTCCGGGCAGTTTTTATACCAGCCTGATGCCGATTCTGCTGGTGAAAGAGCTGGCACAGGCGCTGCGCCGCACCCCTGCCCCGATGGTTTACATCGGCAACCTGGGCCGTGAGCTGAGCCCGGCAGCGGCGAGCTTGTCGCTGCCGGACAAACTGAATTTAATGGAGCATTACGTCGGGAAGAAGATCATTGACGGCGTGGTGGTGGGGCCAAAGGTTGATGTATCCGGTATCGGCGATCGTCTGGTGGTGCAGGAGCCGCTGGAGGCCACAGACATCAAATACCGTCATGACCGCCACCTGCTGCGTGAGGCACTGGAGAAAGCGATTCAGGCGCTGGGATAACCAAATATGCCCGGTGGCGCTGCGCCACCGGGCAAAATCCACTACGATGCCGCGATAAAGAGATCCCGCAACTGATGTAACTGGTCGCGGATCTGCGCCGCCTCTTCGAACTCCAGATTCTGCGCGTGCTGCATCATCTGGCCTTCCAGTTCGTGGATTTTCTGCTGCAACGCTTTTGGCGTCAGCACAACGGTATCCTCTTCCACCACTGAACGCGCCTTGCCGCGACCTTTCGTTTTGGTCTTCGCAATGTTCTGACCCAGCGCCAGGATATCCACCACCTTCTTGTTCAGCCCCTGCGGGATGATGCCGTGCTCTTCGTTGTAGCGCTGCTGCTTCTCGCGGCGGCGCTCCGTTTCACCAATCGCTTTCGCCATCGACGGCGTAATTTTGTCACCGTACAGAATCGCTTTACCGTTAACGTTTCGCGCGGCACGACCAATCGTCTGGATCAGGGAACGTTCAGAACGCAGGAAGCCTTCTTTGTCTGCATCCAGAATCGCCACCAGCGAGACTTCCGGCATATCCAGACCTTCTCGCAACAGGTTGATCCCCACCAGCACGTCAAACTCGCCCAGACGCAGATCGCGGATAATCTCCATACGCTCAACGGTATCAATATCCGAGTGCAGATAACGCACCTTCTCACCGTGCTCTTCCAGATACTCGGTCAGGTCTTCTGCCATGCGTTTAGTGAGTGTGGTCACCAGCACACGCTCATTAATGGCGGAACGGGCGCGGATCTCAGAAAGCAGGTCATCCACCTGAGTCGCCACCGGCCGGACTTCAATGACCGGGTCCAGCAACCCTGTTGGACGCACCACCTGATCAACCACCTCGTCGCCTGATTTCTCCAGCTCGTAGTTACCAGGCGTTGCCGACACATAAATGGTTTGCGGCGCTAGCGCCTCAAACTCTTCAAACTTCATCGGACGGTTATCCAGCGCCGATGGCAGTCGGAAACCATACTCCACCAGCGTCTCTTTACGCGCGCGGTCACCGCGATACATCCCGCCGATCTGTGGGATCGTGACGTGGGATTCGTCGATCACCAGCAAACCGTCTGCCGGGAGGTAATCAAACAGCGTCGGCGGCGGCTCGCCCGGCCCACGACCGGAGAGGAAGCGTGAGTAGTTCTCAATACCGGAGCAGTAACCCAGCTCGTTCATCATCTCCAGATCAAACTGGGTTCGCTGGCTCAGACGTTGCTCTTCCAGCAGCTTATTGTTCGCCAGCAGCACCTTACGGCGCTCGGCCAGCTCCACTTTGATCTCTTCCATTGCCTGCACGATACGCTCGCGTGGCGTGACGTAATGCGTTTTCGGGTAGATGGTGAAGCGCTGGATCACCGACTCAATATGGCCGGTCAGCGGGTCAAATAGCGACAGGCGTTCAACCTCTTCGTCAAACAGCTCGACACGCAGCGCCATGTCGTCCGATTCAGCCGGGAAGATGTCGATCACTTCACCGCGTACGCGGAAGGTGCCACGCTGGAACGCCTGGTCGTTGCGGGTGTACTGCAGCTCTGCCAGGCGGCGTAAAATCGCACGCTGATCGATGATCATCCCCTGCGTCAGGTGCAGCATCATCTTGAGATACAGATCCGGATCGCCCAGACCGTAGATCGCAGAAACAGACGCCACCACCACCACATCACGACGCTCAAGCAGCGCTTTCGTTGCGGAAAGACGCATCTGCTCAATGTGTTCGTTTACCGAGGCATCTTTCTCAATGAAGGTGTCAGAGCTCGGAACATAGGCTTCTGGCTGGTAGTAATCGTAGTAGGAGACAAAATATTCCACCGCGTTATCCGGGAAGAACTCTTTCATCTCGCCATAAAGCTGCGCAGCCAGGGTTTTGTTGGGGGCAAGTACCATTGTGGGACGCTGCAGGTCCGCGATAACGTTGGCAATGGTAAACGTTTTGCCCGAGCCGGTTACCCCCAGCAGCGTCTGGTGCGCCAGCCCATCTTCCAGCCCCTCTTCCAGACGACGGATCGCCTCAGGCTGATCGCCAGATGGACGGAAAGCAGAATTCAATTTGAACGGTTTACTCATGGGCGACGACCTGATGACGTTATAAGCGGCAGGTGAGTAATTTTACTCCTTGTTGCCAGGAATGCCAGTAAAAAACACTGGATGAAAAACCAGTAGCATGTCAGGATATTTAGAGTAGCGACTGAATGATTAGCGTAATAGCGGTCAAAGTTTGGACTCTGACAACATAAAACACCACCCGGGCCAGGTTATCCCCAGAACTTTTTCTTTTTTAACATTTGTCAAGCCAGGTAATGATAGTTTTATGGCAACCGGTGACACTTTCATTACGGTAATTGCTTTTATCTAACCAATTAAATAATAAGCGATATTTTCTAAAGCCGTGTTTCGCGCCAATTTGGGCGTAAGCCGCGTCTTCTCTCGCTTATCGCGTGTTTTCTAACTCTAATACACATGGTTATCCACAGGAATAGTGGATAACTGCTTCCAGCCCGTGCAGACTGCCGCTCAGCAAATTCCCGGATTTTCCCATGGGACAGCAACAAAAAATTTTTATAGCTATTTTTTGGTGATTAACAGTTGTGTCATTCATAACCAACCGATGGGATCTTGCTCACATTTCCATCATTTCCTGCCCTGCACCACAACTCAACATCTCTGGCACCGTCGATGTGCAAAACCTCAATTTGTTATCCCGCAACGTTGAGGTTTACTCCTAAAAAAGCTCTTTTTTTAATCACTTTCAGGTTTCTGGCAGGAGTTTTGCACAATCAAAAACGAGCCTCACCTACACACATTTTTAAGGAGAGAAAGATGTTGAGTCTGCGTGCAGTGAATCAGTTTTACGGAAGCCAACATACGCTATGGAACGTGGATTTAGATTTTCCGCAGGGGATGTGTACAGGCGTGGTTGGCCTGCCGGGAATGGGAAAAACCACGCTTATGAATTGTATCGCCGGGAAACTGCCCGTCGAGAGCGGCACGATTATCTGGCATGAAGCAGGGGCCCCGCCATGTGATTTGCTCAACCCGCCATCAGAACAACGTTCAGACCCGAAAATAGGCTATGTCCCGCAGGACAGGCGGATCTTCTCCCAGTTAACGATTGAGGAGAATCTGCATATTGCCATGCGAGCGACAGGAAAACCCGACCCGGAAGCAAAAAGCGATGTTTACGACCTTTTCCCGGAGCTCTACGCGCTGCGACAGACCCGCGCCAACACGCTCTCACCAGACGACCAGTATCAGTTGGCTCTGGCCAATGCGCTGGTGAATCGCCCGCAAATGCTGATTCTGGATGAACCCATGCATGGTGCAGGTCACGGCTTTGCCCAGAAGCTGGGGCTGCTGCTGGCGCGCTTAAACCGGGAGTTAGGTATGACGGTGTTATTAGCTGAACAGCAGCTGTCGTTTATCCGCCGGGTTGCGGACCGTTTCTGTATGCTCTATCGCGGGCGTAACGTGGCGCAGGGCCACGTTAAGGAACTGGATGACGAGCTCATCGCTCACTGGATGTCGCGGGAAGCAAGACGCTGAGATCAAGATAATGACCCGTTTCGGCATTTTCCGCGCCGTCAGCAAGCCAGGGAATTTCCCCGAGGCACGGCGCGGGAATGACACGCCTGAGTGTCGTCAGATACTCCTGGTGTCGTTTACCGGGTTCAACTACGTCGTTAGCTATCCAGCCTGCCAGATGCAGTCCAGCCTGCTGTACGGCCTGTGTGGTCAACATAGCGTGATTGATACAGCCCAGCTTGACGCCGACGACAAGGATGACCGGGAGCCGCTCGGCCTGTACCCAGTCAGCAAATGTCTGCGTGTCCGAAAGCGGCGTAAACCAGCCTCCTGCCCCCTCCACCAGCACCCAGTTTGCCTGGTTTTCCAGTGTCCGCAACCCGGCAGACAGCGCGGCGAAATCAATCGGCCGTCCTTCGTCGGCGCTGATAATGTGCGGCGACGTCGGCTCGGCGAAGGTGTAGGGATTCACCGCTGAATAGTCGAGTTTAAGAGTACTGTTACGCTGCAGCGCCAGCGCATCGGTGTTGCGTAACCCTTCCGCAGTCATCTCGCTGCCGGAGGCAACAGGCTTATAGCCAGCAGTCGCTTTTCCCCGCTGCCGCGCCGCCTGCAACAGTGCAGAACTGGCAACTGTTTTGCCCACTTCCGTATCCGTTCCGGTGACAAAATAACGTTCAGTCACGTTCGATAATCCCATGAAAAAGTTGATAAGAGAGCGGGAAATGCCCCCGCTGCTGTGGCCAGGCCAGCTCCAGGTGTTGCAACTGCCCACGGGTGAGTGGCTTTTTCTCGCGTCCGGCATGCAGGTGCGTGGCACCAATGCCCTTGAGCGAGCGCATGGCACTGACTGCATCGCTGAAATTGAGGGTGATGACCTGCACCGTGCTTCGATAGCGCCAGCCTGCCAGCGCCTGCGTGACCTGATCATGCGATAAAAATCGGTTGGCATGCGGCTGTTCATCAACTGCTCGCCACGCCTGATCCAGCTCCGGTAGCGAGCTTTCCAGCAGCGTGGTAAAGGCCACCTTGCCACCCGGACGCGCCATGCGGTAAAGCTCGCTTAACGCCAGTGGCAGGCTGTTACACCATTGCACTGCCAGATGGCTCCAGACCAGATCAAATTGAGCCTCGGCCAACGGAATGGCCTCGATATCCGCCACCAGATAATGATGCGCAGCCTGCTGATGACGCGCCTCATCAAGCATGTCTGATGACAGGTCAATGGCCGTAACGTGGCTTCCCGACTCGCGCCAGTATCGACTATTCCCGCCGGGACCACATCCGGCATCCAGCACCTGCGCAAAACGGGTCTCGCCGAGTAAAGCCAGTAACCCCAGTGCACTCTGGCGCTGGAGTTCATCATGCTGCGAATAGCTGCGTGCCGCCCGGCCAAACGCTGCCGCAATGGCCTGTTTATTGACTGGCGACATACAGTGCCTCCAGAAGTGCCGAAATGTCCTCTGCTTCGTGCGCCGCCGTCAGTGTCAGACGCAGACGCGCCGTGCCCGGTGGCACGGTGGGTGGACGAATGGCAGTTACCCACATCCCCTTCTCGCGCAGCGTCTCTGCCAGCGTGAGCGCCAGACTGTTTTCACCCACGATCACCGGCTGGATGGCGCTTTGCGAATCGGTACTGCGGAAAGGAAGATGGCACAACCCCTGACGAAAACGCTGAATATGTTCCGCCAGACGCTCACGACGTTCTTTGCCTTCCTGGCTGCGGATCACCGCCATTGACGCAGATAACGCCACGGCCTGGGCGGGTGGCATACTGGTGCTGTAAATCAAATGCCGGGCGAACTGCAACAGATAGTCAGCAACGGACTCACTGCACAATACAGCGGCTCCGCTCACACCAAAGCCTTTGCCGAAGGTCACAATCAGCAGTTCCGGCTTCACGCCTTGCTGGTGCGCGCTACCGCGTCCTTCATCCCCCATCACACCAATACCGTGGGCATCGTCGACCAACAGCCAGGCGTTTTGCCTTTTTGCTGCCTCGTGCAGCGCGGCAAGCGGCGCGCTGTCGCCGTCCATGCTGAACACACCTTCCGTGACCGCCAGTTGTTGACCGTCGCAGGGTTTATCCAGCAGCGTAGCGAGTTGCCCCGCATCGTTATGGGCAAAACGGCGCAGCTGAGCCGGGCTTAAATTTGCCGCCTCCAGCAGCGAGGCGTGGCTTAAACGGTCGGCGACAATGCGGTCATCTTTTCCCAACAGGGCAGCGATAACCGCCTGATTCGCGGCAAAACCAGAGATAAACAGCAACGCACGCGGGTAACCCAGCCAGTCGGCAAGCTCCTGTTCCAGTGCCTGATGCGCTGTAGTGTATCCGCTGACATGTCCCGAACCACCGCTGCCCACGCCAAATCGCTCCGCCCCCTGCTGCCAGGCGCGAACGATGGCCGGATGCTGGCTCAGCCCGAGATAATCATTGCTGGAGAAATTACAAAACTGCCGGTTATCACGGGTAAGAAAACGGCCTGCGCCGTTTTCAACTACCCTGCGGACGCGAAACGCATCTGCCGCCCGACGCTCTTCCAGCGCGGAATGGATACGTGCCTGCCAGGTCATACGGCTGCCGCGTTATAGAACTGTTCGGTGTCGGCGTTGAAAATCTGCTGCTCCAGTTGCTGCTGTTGCTCGTTATCACCCGTCAGCACCTCTGTCTGATGCGGGTTAAGCCCCAGTTTACGGAACAACTGAACATCTTTGTCCTCTTCCGGGTTCGGTGTGGTCAGCAGTTTGCAGCCGTAGAAGATGGAGTTGGCCCCGGCCATAAAGCACATCGCCTGGGTCTGCTCATTCATCTGCTCGCGACCTGCGGAGAGGCGAACGAAAGAGGTCGGCATCATGATGCGCGCCACCGCAATGGTGCGGATAAAGTCAAACGCATCCACGTCGTCGTTATCCGCCAGCGGCGTGCCTTTGACCTTCACCAGCATGTTGATTGGCACGCTTTCCGGCGGCGTTGGCAGGTTCGCCAGTTGCAGCAGCAGACCCGCGCGATCTTTCACCGTTTCACCTAAGCCCACAATACCGCCTGAACAGACTTTAATACCGGCATCGCGGACTTTATCCAGCGTGTCCAGACGCTCCTGGTAGGTACGCGTGGTGATGATATTGCCGTAAAACTCTGGCGAGGTGTCGAGGTTGTGGTTGTAGTAATCCAGCCCGGCCGCAGAGAGGCGCTGCGCCTGCTCTTCATTCAGGGTACCAAGGGTCATACAGGCTTCGAGTCCCATCTCCTTAACGCCCTTCACCATCTGCTCCAGATACGGCATGTCGCGATCGTGCGGGTTTTTCCACGCGGCACCCATGCAGAAGCGGGTCGAGCCCGCGTTTTTCGCCTTACGCGCCGAGTCGAGCACCTGCTCTACTTCCATCAGCCGTTCAGATTCCAGACCGGTTTTATAACGCGCGCTCTGTGGGCAATATTTGCAATCTTCCGGGCAGGCACCGGTCTTGATCGACAGCAGCGTACTGACCTGTACATGGCGGGGGTCGAAGTGCTGACGATGTACCTGTTGGGCTTCAAACATCAGCTCAAGGAAAGGCTTGTTAAATAATTCAGTGACTTGCGACATCGTCCAGCGTGCGTGGTGAGCCATTGGGCTTCTCCAAAGGGTTTTGTTAATTTTCGGTTCGGTTTATACTCGTAAACCTAAAACTTTTCAAAATGGTTTACAAGTCGATTATGACCCAGGACGATCTCGCCTTCGACAAGCAGCATATCTGGCACCCTTACACCTCCACCACCCGCCCCCTTCCCGTTTATCCGGTGGCTTCGGCACGCGGTTGCGAGCTACACCTCGCCAGCGGTGAGCCGCTGGTTGACGGGATGTCTTCCTGGTGGGCAGCTATTCACGGGTACAACCACCCGCGCCTGAATGCGGCAATGAAAGCGCAGATTGACCAGATGTCGCACGTGATGTTTGGCGGGATCACCCATCAGCCCGCGGTAGATTTATGCCGTCGCCTGGTGGCAATGACGCCTGAAGCCCTGGAGTGCGTGTTCCTGGCGGACTCCGGTTCTGTGGCGGTGGAAGTGGCGATGAAAATGGCGCTGCAGTACTGGCATGCCAGAGGGGAATCCCGTCAGCGGTTCCTGACCTTCCGCAACGGCTATCACGGCGATACCTTCGGGGCGATGTCGGTGTGCGATCCGGATAACTCTATGCACAGCCTGTGGAAGGGGTATCTGCCGGAAAACCTGTTTGCTCCGGCCCCGCAGAGCCGCTTCGATGGCGAGTGGAACGAGATGGACATGGTCGGTTTCGCCCGCCTGATGGCGGCGCATCGTCATGACATCGCCGCCGTGATCCTGGAGCCTGTCGTGCAGGGGGCTGGCGGGATGCGGATGTACCACCCGGAGTGGCTGAGGCGTATTCGCAAGATGTGCGACCGCGAGGGCATTCTGCTGATTGCCGATGAGATCGCCACCGGCTTTGGCCGCACCGGCAAGTTGTTTGCCTGTGAACATGCGGGCATCGCGCCAGATATTCTGTGTCTGGGTAAAGCGCTCACCGGTGGTACGATGACGCTTTCCGCCACACTGACTACCCGCCATGTTGCCGACACTATAAGCGACGGTGAAGCGGGCTGCTTTATGCACGGCCCGACGTTTATGGGCAATCCACTGGCCTGCGCGGTGGCGAGCGAAAGCCTTGCCATTCTGGAAAGCGGCAAGTGGCAAACGCAGGTTGCAGCGATAGAGACGCAATTGAAAGCAGAGCTGAGCGCTGCCTCTGGTGCGAATTTTGTGGTGGACGTACGCGTGCTGGGCGCTATCGGCGTGATTGAGACCACCCATCCGGTGAATATGGCCGCACTACAGCGCTTCTTTGTCGAACGTGGCGTCTGGGTTCGTCCATTCGGCAAGCTTATCTATCTGATGCCGCCGTATATCATTACGCCCGATCAGTTGCGGAAGCTAACCGACGCGGTCGTCGAAGCCGTTAACATTCCCGCGCATTTCGCGATTTAACCCTATGCATTACACTTTCTGCACGAGTGATTAACGAGGGTAAATCGTATGAAAATCATCAGTAAAGATCTGCGCGACGGTGAAAAACTGCCGGAGCGTCATGTTTTCAACGGCATGGGGTACCAGGGGGATAATATCTCTCCGCACCTGGCGTGGGACGAGGTTCCGGCCGGAACCAAAAGTTTTGTGGTCACCTGTTACGACCCGGATGCACCGACAGGCTCAGGCTGGTGGCACTGGATTGTGGCGAACCTGCCCGCCGATACACGCGTACTACCACAGGGTTCCGGCTCCGGCCTGGTTGCTCTGCCTGAAGGCGCGATTCAGACCCGTACCGATTTTGGTAAAGCGGGTTACGGTGGCGCAGCGCCGCCAAAAGGGGAAACCCACCGCTACATTTTCACGGTGCATGCGCTGGATGTGGACAAGATTGAGGTGGATGAAGGGGCGAGCGGCGCGATGGTAGGGTTTAACGTACATTTCCATTCGCTGGGCAGCGCGTCGATTACGGCGATGTATTCATAGAAAAAAAGCCGGGTGGCGGCTACGCCTTACCCGGCCTACATTTCGCACTCCTGGGCCCGGTAAGCGCAGCGCCACCGGGCAAAAAATCACAGCACCGAAGGCAACAGCCCCACCAGCCGCCCTTCTTCCAGAAGCTGCATCGCTTTATCAATATCCGGCGCAAAGAAGCGGTCGTCGTCATAATGCGATACATGCTCGCGCAGCGCATGACGCGCCTGTTCCAGCAGCGGACTGGATTTCAGCCCTTCGCGCAGATCGATTCCCTGACACGCCGCCAGCCATTCCACCGCCAGCACGCCACGGGTGTTGGATGCCATCTCCCACAAACGACGCCCGGCAGCCGGTGCCATAGAAACGTGATCTTCCTGGTTTGCCGATGTTGGCAGGCTATCCACGCTATGCGGATGCGACAGAGCTTTGTTCTCGCTCGCCAGAGCCGCCGCCGTCACCTGGGCAATCATAAAGCCCGAGTTAACCCCGCCGTTACGTACCAGGAACGGTGGCAACTGAGACATGTGTTTATCCATCATCAACGCAATGCGGCGTTCAGACAACGCACCGACTTCAGCAATCGCCAGGGCAATGTTATCCGCCGCCATTGCCACAGGCTCAGCATGGAAGTTACCGCCGGACACCACTTCATTTTCCTGCGCGAATACCAGTGGGTTATCGGACACCGCGTTGGCTTCCACCAGCAACACCTCTGCAGCCTGGCGCAGTTGCGTCAGACACGCGCCCATCACCTGCGGCTGGCAACGAAGGGAATATGGATCCTGCACCTTTTCACAGTTGTGGTGTGAATCTGCAATACCACTGGTTTCGGTGAGTACATGACGGTACATCGCGGCGGCATCAATTTGCCCACGCTGGCCGCGCACGTCGTGAATACGGGCGTCGAACGGGCGACGCGAGCCCAGTACAGCTTCAGTGGTCAAGGCTCCGCACACCACTGCTGAGGCGAAAAGATCTTCAGCCTCAAACAGGCCGCGTAAAGCGAATGCCGTGGACGCCTGAGTACCGTTCAGCAGCGCCAGTCCCTCTTTTGCCGCCAGGGTGATCGGGTTCAATCCGGCTTTTTTCAGTGCCTCTTTCGCAGGAAGCCACTCTCCCTTCCAGCGCGCCTGCCCTTCACCGAGCAGCAGCAGCGACATGTGCGCCAGCGGCGCGAGATCGCCGGATGCACCGACAGAACCTTTTGCCGGGATCCACGGATAGACTTCTGCGTTCACCAGCGCCATTAACGCCTGGATCACGCTCAGGCGAATACCCGAGAAACCGCGCGCCAGACTGTTGATTTTAAGCACCATCATCAGGCGGACAATCTCATCATCCAGCGGCTGGCCGACACCCGCCGCGTGTGAAAGCACCAGTGAACGCTGTAAGTTTTCCAGATCGTGTGTCGCAATACGTGTCTGCGCCAGCAGCCCAAAACCGGTGTTAATGCCGTAGGCGGTGCGCCCTTCGGCAACAATGGCTTCGACGCAGGCAACACTGTCGTTGATCGCAGCGTGGGCACTTTCATCAAGCGAGAGCGTGACCGGTTGACGCCAGACGCTACGCAGTTGTTTGAGCGTCAGTGAGCCAGGTGTGAGTGTTAAGGCGTTCATTCATGATTTCCTTGTGTGGCAGCGCTCATCGGCAGGTTTAGCCCCTGCTCTTTGGCACATTCAATGGCAATCTCGTAACCAGCGTCTGCGTGACGCATCACACCGGTTGCCGGGTCGTTGTGCAGCACGCGAGCGATACGCGCAGCAGCTTCATCCGTTCCGTCACAGACAATAACCATCCCGGAATGTTGGGAGAAGCCCATCCCCACGCCGCCACCGTGGTGCAGCGATACCCAGGTCGCGCCGCTGGCGGTATTCAGTAAGGCGTTCAGCAAAGGCCAGTCGGAGACTGCATCCGAACCATCGCGCATGGCTTCGGTTTCACGGTTAGGGCTGGCAACGGAACCGGAGTCCAGATGGTCACGGCCAATCACAATCGGCGCGGAGACTTCGCCGCTGCGCACCATTTCGTTAAAGGCCAGACCCAGTTTTTGCCGCCACTCCAGCCCTACCCAGCAGATGCGCGCCGGTAAGCCCTGGAAGTTGATGCGCTCGCGGGCCATATCCAGCCAGTGGTGCAGATGTTCGTCATCCGCGACAATCTCTTTCACTTTGGCGTCGGTTTTGTAGATATCCTCCGGGTCACCGGACAGGGCAACCCAGCGGAACGGACCGATACCGCGGCAGAACAGTGGGCGAATATAAGCAGGAACGAAGCCCGGGAAGTCGAAGGCATTATTCACGCCCATCTCTTTCGCCATCTGGCGGATGTTGTTGCCGTAATCAAAGGTAGGAATGCCCATCTTGCTAAAGGCCAGCATGGCGGAGACGTGTTCTGCCATGGAACGTTTGGCAGCAAGTACCGTACCTTCCGGGTCGGTTTCCGCTTTTTGCTGGTAGGCTTCCCACGTCCAGCCTTTTGGCAGGTAACCGTGCAAAGGATCATGAGCGCTGGTCTGGTCGGTCACCAGATCCGGGCGCACACCGCGAGCCACGAGTTCAGGAAGAATATCTGCCGCGTTGCCGCACAGGGCAATCGACACCGCTTTGCCTTCGGTTGTGTATTTTTTGATACGCGCCAGCGCATCGTCCAGGCTGGTTGCCTGTTCGTCGACGTAACGGGTACGCAGACGGAAATCAATGCGGCTCTGCTGGCACTCAATGTTCAGCGAGCAGGCGCCGGCAAGGGTGGCGGCCAGTGGCTGCGCGCCGCCCATGCCGCCGAGACCAGCGGTCAATACCCAGCGACCTTTCAGCGAACCGTTATAGTGCTGGCGACCCGCTTCCACGAAAGTTTCGTAGGTGCCCTGTACAATTCCCTGGCTGCCGATGTAGATCCAGCTCCCGGCGGTCATCTGGCCATACATCGCCAGCCCTTTAGCGTCCAGCTCGTTAAAATGTTCCCAGGTTGCCCAGTGCGGCACGAGGTTAGAGTTAGCAATCAGCACGCGCGGCGCGTTTTTGTGCGTTTTGAACACGCCAACCGGTTTGCCGGACTGCACCAGCAGGGTTTCGTCGTGTTCGAGTTCGGTCAGGGATTTTACAATTGCGTCATAGCACTCCCAGTTGCGCGCGGCGCGGCCTATGCCGCCGTAGACCACCAGCTCGTGGGGGTTTTCCGCAACCTCAGGATCAAGGTTGTTCATCAACATGCGCAGCGGGGCTTCGGTGAGCCAGCTTTTTGCGGTAAGGGTGGTGCCGCGCGGGGCGCGGACATCCTGTTGGCGGTATTTACCTGACGACATTGTGTGCTCCTCATACGGGACAGATGATGCATTTAGATATACTTGTATAGACAAGCACACACAAGGTCGAATTTAACAAAAAAGATACAATTTTGTTATATTGAGTTAGCTATCACGCTTTTAAAACTTATGACATAAAGTGACCCTGCAACCGGTAACGGTTACCCGGGAAAAGCAGTCTGGCATGCGACACAATTTGCGATGACGACCATGTACGACGACGGATCAGCAAGCACGGATCGTGCTCTTTAATGCGCAGCTGTTCGCATTCCTGCGGCGTGGCGCGAACGGCTTCCACAATGTGCTCCCCTTCAGTCAATGGTGCGACAAGCGAAAGATACGCATGCGGTGTGGTTTGCGTGTAATCCTGATTCAAATAGTCCGGTATCCGTTCAGCGTTCACGCAGCGGTCTTCAATCTGCACCGGAATATCGTTTTCAAAATGCACCATCACGGAGTGGAAGATACGGCTGCCCTCTTTGACGTTCAGCTCTACGGCCTGCTCGGCGCTGGCATGGGTTTCTTCCAGTACAAGCACCTCACAACGGTGCTGATGGTTACGCGCGGTGATCTCATCGGCAATACTGCGGATTTCAAACAGGGCTGATTGGCCTTTCGGTTCCGCCACAAACGTACCGACCCCCTGCAAGCGCACCAGCAGACCGTCATCGGTCAGTTCGCGTAGCGCCCGGTTGATGGTCATCCGACTAAAACCAAACTGTGCCACCAGATCGGCCTCAGAAGGAATACGGTCGTGAGGCCGCCAGACACCGGTGGCGATTTTTTCGCTAATCGCCTGCTTCACCTTTTCGTAAAAAGGCGCGGGAGGGCTCGACTGCGGCAGGGGTGAGCGTGAAAACATCGTGATTCCTTAAATGTTGTTATGCCCACCAGTGAGCAATTTGCCAGGCCAGACGGGCGGCAAGCTTTGCGCCTTGTCCGTCTCGATCATACTGTGGGTTAAACTCTACCAGATCAGCGGCCTGCAGCTTGCCACTGCGGCAGATCTTTTCGATGACTGGCAGAAGTTCCAGCGCCGGCACCCCTAAAGCTGCCGGTGCGGAAACGGCAGGCATTTCGCTGGCGGGCAGGACGTCCAGATCAATCGTCAGGTAGATACGATCGGCCCGCGCCAGCACCGTTTCCAGCGCAGAAAGCGCGTCGCGTCTGAAATGCAAATCTTCCACCAGCGTGACGTTCAGACGTGCAGCCTCATCCCAAAGTGCCATCGTGTTCGCCGCGCGGCTCACGCCAAAGCAGGCGTACTGAAATTCCCGGCCGCGCTCATCGCAGTAATGCGCTAGCTGGCGAAATGGGGTGCCTGAGGTGGCACGGTCAGCCTTGCGCAGGTCAAGATGTGCATCGAGATTTATCACCACCACGCGTTCATTCGGGAACGCATCCAGAAGGCCCCGTCCGTGCGCCCAGGCAGTTTCGTGCCCGCCACCAAAGACCAGCGTACGCATCCCGGACTGCTGGCAAGCCGTGACGGCATCACTTAAAGCCTGCTGGGCCGCTTCCAGCTCGTCACCTTCTACGTAAACCGAGCCCATATCCGCGAGCCGTTCGTGCCCCTGATGGCTTGCCATATTCGCCAGCGCCTTTCGCAGAATATCCGGAGCCTGCACGGCGCCGGGTCTGCCCTGATTGCGTTTAACCCCTTCATCACATTCAAAGCCTATCAGCGCAATGCCGGATGAAAGCGGCGTGAAATTCGGCTGCTGCTGTATCGTTTGAAAAATGCGCTTTGCGTTGCTGGCTTCGGCGCTGTCGTCGCGCCCAAGCCAGACCGTTTCAGCTACGGGCCGCCATAAACTCATACTGCCTCCCCACGGAAAATACGTTGATACAGCGGATTGCGTCCCGGTTCGTAGACCATCTCAACCGGATGGTGAGCATCCCAGACGATAAAATCGGCGACAAATCCTGCCCGTAACTGTCCGTAGGTTGCACCACGACCCAGCGCCTGGGCAGCATGTCGCGTGACGCCAGCCCAGGCCTCTTCAGGGGTCAGACCAAACTGGACGCAGGCCATGTTCATCGCCAGGTGCAGGCTGGCAAACGGGCTAGTGCCGGGGTTATAGTCGGTCGCGACGGCCATCGGCACGCCCTGTTTCCTGAGCTGTTCAACCGGCGGTCGCTGGCGCTCCTGAAGAAAATAAAACGCGCCAGGCAGCAATACAGCAACCGTACCGCTTTGCGCCATCGCCTGAACGCCTGCGTCGTCGAGATATTCAATATGATCGGCGGAAAGCCCTCTGTAACGGCTGACCAGCGCTGCGCCACCCAGATTTGATAGCTGTTCCACATGCCCTTTCACCGGAATACCCAGCGCTGTGGCGGCGCGGAAAAGTCGCTCGGTTTGCTCGGGCGTGAAGCCAACGTTTTCGCAGAAAACATCCACGGCTTCGAATAATCCTTTGCGCCACAACTCAGGCATGATCTGCTCGCACACCAGCGTAAGATATGCCTGCGGATCGTGACGGTATTCCGCCGGAACCGCATGTGCAGCCAGCAGCGTTGGACTGATCTCTATCGAATTAGTCAGGCTCAACTGACGTGCAACCTGCAACATCTTCTCTTCGGCATCAGCGTTTAGCCCGTATCCGGACTTAATCTCGACCGTCGTCACACCTTCGTTAATGAGACGCTGCAGCCGCTGTTGCGCCAGTTTCAGCAGGGTTTCAGCTGAACTGTTGCGCGTCGCCGTCACAGTAGCGTTAATCCCGCCTCCCTGGGCGCTGATCGTTTGATAAGAGACACCGTTCAGACGCTGCTCCCACTCCGCCGCGCGATCACCACCAAACACCAGGTGGGTATGGCAGTCAATCAGGCCTGGTGTAACCAGACGTCCCTGAAGATCGACGCTGTGACGGTGTCTTGAAGGTATTTCAGATTCAGGGATAACGGCCTGAATGGTTTGGCCGCGCACCACCAGAGCGTGTTGCTCTTTCAGGCCATACGGCGCGTCGCCTTCCGGATCCATCGTTGCCAGTCGCGCATTTCGCCATATTACATCGTCGGGATGAAGCTGCTGCATGAGTATTCCACTTGTCATGGGTTGTATAGACATTTATTTTCATCCACTGCCCGCTGTCAACCGTCCTGATGGAAAATGTTATTTATTTGTGATGACTTTCCCGCCCCCCGAGGGCAAAAAATGCAACTTTTACCCTTTTTAACTTCCCGTTTCGCTCAACTTAGTATAAAAAAGCAGGCTATTTCGTCTATCCCGTTAAGACTTGCATACCCAGGAGCTTTACCTTGAACATTTCCAGGATTTCCCGTCTGGCGTTAGCACTCGCCTTTGGCGTGACATTATCCGCATGCAGTTCAACACCACCGGATCAGCTGCCTTCTGAGCAGGTAGCACCGGGTACCGCCTCCCGCCCGATTTTGTCCGCTGATGAAGCGAAGAACTTCGACCGTGCACACTACTTCTCGGCGATGGAACCCAACGCTGCGCCGTGGACACCGTCTTCTATTAACCTGCCAAAACAGCCTGACTTCGTCGTTGGGCCAGCAGGTGCGCAGGGTGTAACGCATACCTCTATTCAGGCTGCGGTTGATGCTGCCATCACGAAGCACAGCGCTTCTCGTCAGTACATCGCGATCCTGCCAGGCGAATATGAAGGCACCGTTTACGTTCCGGCGGCACCAGGCAGTATTACCCTTTACGGTCTGGGCGAAAAAGCGATCGACGTAAAAATTGGCCTGGCGATTGATTCCGAAATCGACAGCAACGCCTGGCGCCACCTGGTGAACCCAGCCGGTAAATACATGCCGGGTAAACCTGCGTGGTACATGTTTGATAACTGCCAGAGCAAGCGTGCCGCTACCGTTGGCATGATGTGTTCAGCGGTTGTCTGGTCTCAGAACAACGGTCTGCAATTGCAGAACCTGACCATTCAGAACACCCTGGGTGACAGCGTCGATGCAGGTAACCATCAGGCCGTGGCGCTGCGTAGCGATGGTGACAAGGTCCAGATCAACAACGTGAACATTCTGGGTCGTCAGAACACCTTCTTCGTGACCAACAGCGGTGTACAGAACACCCTGCAGAATAACCGTCTGACCCGTACGCTGGTCACCAACAGCTACATTGAAGGTGACGTTGACCTGGTATCCGGTCGTGGCGCGGTGGTGTTTGATAACACCGACTTCCGCGTGGTGAACTCACGTACTCAGCAGGAAGGTTACGTGTTTGCGCCAGCAACACAGTCTAACCTGTTCTACGGTTTCCTCGCCGTCAACAGTCGCTTCAATGCTGCCGGTGATGGCGTGGCGCAACTGGGTCGCTCCCTGGATGTGGACTCTGCTACCAACGGTCAGGTGGTGATCCGCGATAGCGTGATCAACGAAGGCTTTAACATGGCGAAGCCATGGGCAGATGCCGCAATCTCCAAACGTCCGTTCTCCGGCAATACCGGTGCGGTGGACGATAAAGGAAACGTGCAGCGCAACCTGAACGACGCTAACTTCAACCGCATGTGGGAATACAACAACCGCGGTCTGGGTAGCAAAGTAGTTGCTGAGCCGAAGCAGTAAGATAAGAGTAAAAGGGGGATGTTAATCCCCCTTTTTACTGCGACTGGATACGTCAGGTACCGAACTTAAGATACGCATCCAATAGTTGCATAATCGCAACTATGAGTTGCAGGAACAGAATTGCCCATTCCACACCGCTCATACGCCACTCCTTTGGTATAGAGCACTTCTCCTCTGGTTTACCTTTCCGCTGCCTGTCACCAGAAGTGTGTTGGTTTCATTTCTATGTGCTCCGCAGTTAAGGCACTGGCAGCACCACCCGACAGCCAGGACTTGAAACGGATACTGAATTGCGGAACTGCAGCACAACGAACCAACGAAGAGAAGTATATCAACTCAACACTGTACATAAAAACAGTTAGAGGGGAATTAGGAATATATAAAGAATAAACGCGTAAAACATTGAATATAAATGACATATCTGAAAACAAGATAGCCCATTATCGATGTCTTTCTTTTCAACCGGTTTACAGGCCTTAGACCCGCCATTATTATGAACTTGTTGGTTTCTTTTCTATGTGCTCACCCGGCCACCACCGGGCATAAAAAAACCTCGCATTCGCGAGGTTTTTTGTTTTAAGCCGCTTAGTGGGCATTAACCACAACCCACATAGGCCCCTGGCCTACCGCATAGCGCCCTTTCTCTTCCAGCAGGCCCTGCTCGCCTTTGATTTCATACAACGCAATGTGGTGGGATTTCTGCCCTGCTGCAATCAGATATTTACCACTGTGGTCGATATTAAAACCGCGCGGCTGGGTTTCCGTTGGCTGGAATCCTTCAATCGCCAGCACACTGCCATCTTCCGAGACACTAAACACGGTAATCAGGCTGGAGGTACGATCACAGGCGTACAAATGGCGGCCATTTGGCGTAATGTGGATATCCGCAGCCCAACGGGTGTCAGAGAAGTCAGACGGCATCATATCCAGCGTCTGCACGCACTCAATCTGGCCGTTAGGATCTTTCAGTTCCCAGACGTCCACCGAGCTGTTCAGTTCGTTCACAACGTAGGCGTACTGCTGGTTCGGATGGAAGGCCATATGACGCGGCCCAGCCCCCTCTACGGTGGTCACTTCCGCCGGATTCTGTGCCACCAGGTGACCATCGTCGCTCAGGGTGAACAGGCAGATACGATCCTGCTTCAGCGCTGGCACCCACAGCGTGCGGTTGTCCGGCGTGATATTCGCCGAGTGGCAGCCTTCCAGCCCTTCCACCACATCCACAGTCTCGACCGGAATGCCGTCGTCCAGACGTGTAACACTGACACAGCCCGCGTTATAAGAGCCACTGAAGACAAAGTTACCTTTATGATCGGTTGAAATATGGGTTGGGCTGCCCGGCAATGGCGCTTCGGCAGTGTAAGTCAGCGCGCCGTCATCCGGAGAAATACGGTAAGCCAGCACGCGAAACTCCGGGCGTACACCCACGTACAAGAAACGTTTATCCGGACTGATGACCATCGGCTGCACCTGGCCTGGCACATCAACAACCTGAACCAGCGTGAGTGTCCCCTCGGTATTTAAACGCCAGACGTGGATCTGCTGGCTTTCAGGACTGGCGGTATAAACGGTTTGTTTCATGAATATTCACTCCTCACTGCGCATGAAAGTAGTTAACTTTTGACGGTGAATGCTGAATTGTCGACAGGAGTTTTGAAGCATCCGCCTCTCGGTGTACCATCCCATCAAAACGTAAATTCAATATTAACCCGGAAAAACAAATGACCTCGCGTGTGATTGCTCTGGATTTAGACGGTACCTTACTTACGCCGCAAAAAACCCTCCTCCCCTCCTCCCTTGAAGCGCTTAAACGCGCGCAGGAAGTGGGATATCAACTCCTTATCGTAACGGGTCGACATCACGTTGCCATTCACCCTTTTTATCAGGCACTGGCGTTAGATACACCTGCAATTTGTTGTAATGGCACTTATTTGTATGATTATCAGGCGAAAAAGGTTCTGGAATCTGATCCGCTGCCGGTTCCTCAGGCGCTGCAATTGATTGATCTGCTGGATGAACACGCCGTACACGGCCTGATGTATGTGGATAACGCGATGGTCTATGAACGCCCGACCGGCCATGTGATCCGCACCAGCAACTGGGCGCAGTCCCTGCCTGAAGCCCAGCGTCCGGTCTTTACCCTGGTATCCTCTCTGCGCCAGGCGGCGAAGGATGTTGATGCTATCTGGAAATTCGCGCTAACGGATGAAGACACCACCAAACTGAATACCTTCGCAAAACACGTGGAAGAGACTCTGGGTCTGGAGTGTGAATGGTCCTGGCATGACCAGGTTGATATCGCCCGCAAAGGCAACAGCAAAGGCAAACGTCTGACACAGTATGTGGAATCTCAGGGGTGGTCGATGCGTGACGTGATCGCCTTCGGCGACAACTACAACGACATCAGCATGCTGGAAGCCGCCGGTACCGGCGTGGCGATGGGCAATGCCGATGACGCGGTGAAAGCGCGCGCCAACGTGGTGATTGGCGATAACACTACCGACAGTATCGCGCAGTACATTTATACTCACCTGCTGTAATCAGGCGGTGATCGAGACGCTCTTAATTTGCGCGTAAAGCCACAGGCCGGGTTTGATCCCCAATTCATCTCTGGCCCACGGGCTGATACGCGCCCAGAGCGTCCTGCTGCCGACCTCAAGCTTTACTTCAACCTGGCCGTTATCATCAAAGCACTCCGCCACTTTCGCACGCAGAATATTTCGGATACTGGTCTGCAACGGCGGTTGCAAGACCAGAGAGACATCCGACGCCTGAATGCGAATACGCAGTGCAGACTGCAACGGTTTGTCAATTTTGTTGACCCACAGATGCTGATCACCCAGTGCCAGCGCAGTCATTGCGTAATGCGGATGGTGTTCCAGCACGCTGACTTTGAGAATGCTGCTCTGCTGTTCCCTGGGTAACCAGGGGTGCATCACGCTGCTGCCCCACACCTCTTCCAGGTTGCCGAAGGCCTTAACACTGCCCTCTTCCAGCACCAGCACTTTATCGGCCAGATGCAGGATCTCATCCAGCGAGTGGCTAACGTAGAGCATCGGAATATTAATTTCACGCGTCAGGCGCTGCAGATACGGCAGGAGTTCACGTTTACGTGGAATATCCAGCGAGGCCAGAGGTTCATCGAGCAACAGTAACTCTGGCGCGGTCAGTAACGCCCGGCCAATCGCCACACGCTGTTTCTCGCCGCCGGAAAGCGAAGATGGCAGCCTGTCGAGCAGCGGTTCAATCCCTAAAAGGGTCACCAGCTTATCAAACTGACCGGCCATGCTTTTCGCCATGCCATAACGCAAATTTCCGCGCACACTGTAGTGCGGAAATAATCGTGCATCCTGGAAAACATAGCCGATACGGCGTTTATCAGGCGAAAGATACACCTTATTTTCCACGTCATTTAAGACGCGGTTATTTAATACAATGCGCCCTGATTGCGGGCGGGTCAGACCGCTGATTGCATTAATCAACGACGTTTTCCCCGCGCCAGACACGCCAAAAATAGCGGTGATGCCGCTGGCTGGCAGCGTTTCATTAATCGTCAGGGTATGATTTCCCAGCGTCTGGGTAAATTGAAGCTCCAGCATGACTATTTCCCCATCCGCTCACGGCTGAGTCGCGCCAGCCATTCCGACACCAGCAATGATACCAGCGCTAATACGATTGATATAATGCACAGTCGCGCTGCGGCACTTTCTCCACCCGGTGTCTGAATCAGGGTATACATGGCCGACGGAATCGTTCGCGTCTCACCGGGGATATTCGACACAAAGGTAATTGTCGCGCCAAACTCGCCCAGCGAGCGGGCAAAGGCCAGCACCGTACCGACAATAATGCCGGGTAATGTCAGCGGCAGCGTAATGGTAAAGAAAACGCGCCAGCGCCCGGCGCCCAGCGTGCGGGCCGCCTGTTCCAGTTTGAGATCCACCCCCTCCAGCGCCAGACGGATAGCCCTGACCATCAGAGGGAATGACATCACCGCCGCCGCCAGTACCGCACCGCGCCAGCTAAAAGCAAACGTCAGCCCAAACCAGTCATAGAGCTTCTCACCAATAAAGCCGCGACGTCCCATTGAAATCAGTAACAGATAACCGACCACCACGGGCGGCAACACGAGGGGAAGATGAAGCACACTGTCCAACAGGGCTTTACCTGGAAACTTACAGCGGACCAGTAACCAGGCAAAGAAGATCCCGAAGGGCAAACTCAGCACGACTGCCAGGGAAGAGACTTTAAGGCTCAGCAGCACGGCCTGCCATTCAGGATCGGTCAATATCATTAGTGAGTTGTAAATCCATAACGTTTAAAGATTGCAGATGCTTCTGGTCCTTTCAGATAATCATAAAAGGCAGAAACCGTCGCATTTTTATGTCCATCAACAATCGCAACAGGGTATTCCACTTTCTTGTGGGAGTCTTCCGGGAAGGTCCCCACCACTTTGACACCTTTGCTGGCAACGGCATCAGAACCGTAGACAATACCCAGCGGAGCTTCGTTGCGTTCTACCAGCGCCAGCGCACCGCGGACATCTTCAGCAGGTGCCAGTTTCGGTGACAATGTCTCCCATGCGCCCAGTTTTTGCAGTGCTTCTTTGGCGTAGATCCCGGCCGGTACGTGCTCAGGATCCCCCACCGCCATGCGGCCACCATTTAGCAGGCTGATCCAGTTAGTCTTACTGTTGATAGTGATGTCGCTCTGTGCACTTGCTTTCGGCGCAACCACGACGAGGCTATTCCCCAGCAGTGTTTCGCGGGTCGCCACATCAACAGATTTTTTATCCGCCGCGTAATCCATCCACTTCTGGTCGGCTGAGATAAACAGATCTGCCGGTGCACCCGCTTCAATCTGGCGTGCCAGCGTTGAGGAAGATGCAAAAGAGGAGACTACGTCAACGTTCTTCTCTTTTTTATACACAGCAGCGATATCCTGCAACGCATTGGTCAGCGACGCCGCCGCAAAGACCGTAATTTTACCGTCGTCTGCCAGTGCGTATCCGGTAAGAGAAAGCGTCAGTGCTGCCCCTGCGAAAAGGCGTACCCATGAACAAGCCATTTGTCACTCCTGTCAGTATCGTTATATACATATCAATATAACGATAACTTCAAAGAGATCCCAGCGTTTAATCTTACCGCTCAAGGAGTAAGTCGGTCTGGTGGTTTAAAGAATATCGGCGAAAAGGAGAAAATCTTGAGAGCAAAACGCCCGGACTGGCCGGGCGGTTTGTAGGGAATTAATGCTGCTTTTTAGCCTGGTCTCGGTGACCAATGTTCGAAAAGACGTTGAACACTTCACCCAGGCCGTAGATGGCACCGAGGATGATGGCCATCACTACTGGTACCATGATCACGGCGAATACCAGACTTTTTAACAACTCTAACATGGTTTTCTCCAGAGATTGTGAATAGCTTATTCTACCCTTTCAAGTGAGAAAAACATCCCCTTTTGTGCGGTACCCTTTGCGCCCTGCACCATTTGGGTCACAATACTCTTTTTGCCAGGATACTGTTATGCAGGCCGAAATTCTCCTCACCCTCCGACTTCAGCAAAAGCTTTTCGCCGATCCGCGTCGTATCACCCTGCTTAAACAGATAGAACAAACAGGCTCGATTAGCCAGGGGGCAAAAAACGCCGGTATCAGTTACAAAAGTGCCTGGGATGCCATCAACGAGATGAACACCCTGAGCGAGCAACCGCTGGTGGACAGAGCCACAGGCGGTAAAGGCGGCGGCGGTGCAGTGGTTACGCGTTATGGGCAGCGTCTGATTCAGCTTTACGATCTCCTGGCCCAGATCCAGCAAAAAGCGTTTGATGTGTTGAGTGATGACGACAATCTCCCGCTGGACAGTTTGCTGGCCGCCATATCCCGTTTCTCGTTACAAACCAGCGCCCGTAACCAGTGGTTTGGTACGGTAACGGCACGCGATAATCTCCAGATACAGCAGCATATCGAGATCCTGCTTGCCGATGGGACTACCCGCCTGAAAGCCGCAATAACGTCGCAGAGTGCAAAACGTCTTGAGCTGAATGAAGGTAAAGAGGTGCTGGTGTTACTGAAAGCGCCATGGGTCAATATCACGAGCAATCCCGATACAGCAAAGGCAGCCGATAACCAGCTTCACGGTGCAATCAGCCACATTGAGCACGGTGAGGAACAGTGTGAAGTGCTGATGACCCTGGCGGACGGACAAATGCTCTGCGCGACGGTACCGCTCAGCGAGGCTGATGGATTAGAAGAAGGTGCTGCAGTCACCGCATATTTCAACGCAGACCGGGTGATTATCGCCACATTGTGCTGAGCACATTGACAATCGTACCGACAGTGAGTATCCCTGACATCTGTCGCTGCAAAAAATGGGATAAATCATGTCATCATTGCATATTTCGCAAGGCACGTTTCGTCTTAGCGATACCCGAACACTGACGATTGCCGATTTGGCAATACGCGCAGGTGAAAGCTGGGCATTTGTCGGCACGAACGGCAGCGGTAAATCAGCCCTTGCCCGTGCGTTGGCTGGCGAGCTCCCTCTTCTCAAAGGTGAATATCAGCGCCATTTTTCGCGCCTGACACGCCTGTCATTTGAACAACTGCAAAAGCTTGTGAGTGACGAATGGCAGCGCAACAATACCGATTTACTCAGCCCTGGTGAAGAAGATACCGGCCGCACGACAGCGGAGATTATTCAGGATGAGGTGAACGATCCCGCCCGTTGCCAGCACCTGGCAGAACAGTTCGGCATCACCGCCCTGCTGAACCGCCGCTTTAAGTATCTTTCAACCGGCGAGACACGGAAAACGCTGCTTTGTCAGGCTTTGATGAGCGAACCTGAGTTGCTGATCCTCGACGAACCGTTCGATGGTCTTGACGTGCAGTCTCGCGCCCAGCTGGCAACTCTGCTGGGTTCGCTTAACCAGCAGGGATATACCGTTGTGCTGGTGCTTAACCGCTTCGATGAAATTCCGGATTTTATCCAGAATGCAGGTGTGCTGGCCGACTGTAACTTGACTGAAACAGGCGAAAAATCAGTACTGCTTAAGCAGGCATTAATTGCGCAACTCGCACACAGTGAACAGCTTGATGGAATCACGCTTCCGGAACCCGACGCCCCGTCAGCCCGACATGCGCTTGATCCTCACCAGCCGCGCATCGTGCTGCGTGATGGACTTGTCTCTTATGACGATCGCCCAATCCTTAACCACCTCAACTGGACAGTCAATCCTGGCGAGCACTGGCAGATTGTTGGCCCTAATGGTGCGGGGAAATCGACGCTGCTAAGCCTGATCACCGGAGATCATCCGCAGGGTTACAGTAACGATCTCACGCTGTTTGGTCGGCGCCGCGGCAGTGGCGAAACCATCTGGGATATCAAAAAGCATATCGGTTATGTCAGCAGCAGCCTGCATCTGGATTACCGTGTCAGCACAACGGTGCGCAATGTGATCCTCTCCGGGTATTTTGATTCCATCGGCATTTATCAGGCGGTATCGGACAAACAGCACAAGCTGGCTCAGCAATGGCTGGATATTCTCGGAATGGATACCCGGGTCGCTGACGCGCCGTTTCATAGCCTGTCGTGGGGACAGCAGCGGCTGGCGCTGATCGTTCGCGCTCTGGTGAAGCACCCTACGCTTCTGATCCTCGATGAACCCCTGCAGGGACTGGACCCGCTGAACCGACAGTTAATCCGCCGCTTTGTGGATGTCCTCATTAATGAAGGCGAAACGCAACTGCTGTTTGTTTCACACCATGCCGAAGACGCCCCATCCTGCATCACACACCGTCTGGAGTTTGTCCCTGACGGTGAACGCTATGATTATCTGCTGAGCAAAATCGACTAAACTCCGGAGGGCTCAGCCCTCCGTTTTTCAGATAACCTGCATTAAGACATCTCTATCCCTTTGATCTACAATGCCACACGACATCTGAAAATCGGTATTTAAAAACAGTGTAAACGATTCCACTATTTTATCCCATGTCACACTTTTCGCGACTCTGTTATGCTATGGTTATTACATACCATAAGCCCAATGGAGCGAAATATGCGAGTTCTGGTAACAGGTGGTAGCGGTTACATAGGAAGTCATACCTGTGTGCAACTGCTGCAAAATGGTCATGATGTCATCATCCTCGACAACCTGTGCAATAGTAAGCGCAGCGTGCTGCCTGTAATTGAACGTCTTGGCGGTAAACAGCCAACGTTCGTGGAAGGCGACATCCGCAATGAAGCACTGATGACCGAGATCCTTCACGACCACGCCATTGAAACGGTGATCCACTTCGCCGGCCTGAAGGCGGTCGGTGAATCCGTTGCGAAACCGCTGGAGTATTACGACAACAACGTCAACGGAACCTTGCGTTTAATCTCCGCCATGCGTGCGGCAAACGTCAAAAACTTTATCTTCAGCTCATCCGCCACCGTCTATGGTGACCAGCCTAAAATTCCTTACGTTGAAAGTTTCCCAACCGGTACGCCGCAAAGTCCGTATGGCAAAAGCAAACTGATGGTGGAACAGATCCTGACCGATCTGCAAAAAGCACAGCCTGAGTGGAGCATCGCGTTGCTGCGCTACTTCAACCCGGTCGGTGCACATTCATCAGGTGACATGGGTGAAGATCCTCAGGGTATTCCCAACAACCTGATGCCGTATATCGCACAGGTTGCAGTTGGTCGTCGTGACTCACTGGCGATTTTTGGTAATGACTATCCAACCGAAGATGGCACCGGCGTGCGTGATTACATCCACGTTATGGATCTGGCCGACGGGCACGTGGCGGCCATGCAGCAACTGGCAAACAAGCCGGGCGTACATATTTATAACCTCGGCGCCGGGATCGGCAGCAGCGTGCTGGATGTGGTTAATGCCTTCAGCAAAGCCTGCGGTAAGCCGGTGAACTATCACTTCGCACCGCGTCGTGAAGGTGACCTTCCTGCTTACTGGGCCGATGCCTCCAAAGCCGATAAAGAGCTTAACTGGCGTGTTACCCGCACGCTGGATGAAATGGCACAAGATACCTGGCACTGGCAGTCCCGCCACCCACAAGGTTATCCGGACTAAGGATCCGTCATGACTTCATTTAATCCCGTCGATCATCCGCATCGTCGTTTTAACCCGTTAAGCGGGCAATGGATTTTAGTTTCTCCGCATCGCGCCAAGCGCCCCTGGCAGGGGGCGCAGGAGACGCCTGCGAAACAGACACTGCCACAGCATGATCCGGACTGCTTCCTGTGTCCGGGTAACACCCGCGTCACCGGAGATAAAAACCCGGACTACAAGGGCACCTTCGTCTTTACCAACGATTTTGCCGCCCTGATGACCGACACGCCGGACGCGCCGGAAAGCCACGATCCGCTGATGCGCTGCGAAAGCGCGCGCGGAACCAGTCGCGTGATCTGCTTCTCGCCCGATCACAGCAAAACGCTGCCGGAACTGAGCATTGAGGCGCTGAAAGAAGTAGTAAGCACCTGGCAAACACAAACCGCAGAGCTGGGTCAGACTTACCCATGGGTGCAGGTGTTTGAAAACAAAGGTGTGGCTATGGGCTGCTCTAACCCGCATCCGCACGGGCAGATCTGGGCGAACAGTTTCCTGCCTAACGAAGCCGAACGTGAAGACCGTCTGCAAAAAACCTATTACGCGGAAAACGGTTCTTCAATGCTGGTGGACTACACCCAACGTGAGCTGGCAGATGGCAGCCGCACTGTGGTGGAAACCGAACACTGGCTGGCCGTGGTGCCTTACTGGGCCGCCTGGCCCTTCGAAACGCTGTTGCTGCCAAAAGCACACGTGCAGCGCATTACGGACCTCAGTGACGCACAGCGCGACGACCTTGCTCTGGCACTGAAAAAACTGACCAGCCGTTATGACAATCTGTTCCAGTGCTCCTTCCCGTACTCCATGGGCTGGCACGGCGCACCGTTTAACGGTGAAGAGAATCAACACTGGCAGTTGCATGCCCATTTCTATCCGCCGCTGCTGCGTTCTGCGACGGTACGTAAATTTATGGTGGGCTATGAAATGCTGGCGGAAACGCAGCGTGACCTGACGGCGGAACAGGCGGCAGAACGTCTGCGTGCCGTCAGCGACGTCCACTATCGCGAATCAGGAGTCTAAAAAAAATGAGTCTGAAAGATAAAACACAATCCCTGTTTGCTGAAAAATTTGGCTACCCTGCCACCCACGTTATCCAGGCACCTGGCCGCGTCAACCTGATTGGTGAACATACCGACTACAACGACGGTTTTGTGCTGCCTTGTGCCATTGATTACCAGACAGTCATCAGCTGTGCAAAACGCGACGACCGCAAAGTCCGCGTGATTGCGGCGGATTACGGCAATGAGACAGACGAGTTTTCTCTCGATGCCCCGATTGCGACACACGACAACCAGCAATGGTCTAACTACGTGCGCGGCGTAGTGAAGCACCTGCAGAAACGTAACAAGAACTTTGGCGGTGCCGATCTCGTTATCAGTGGCAACGTACCACAGGGGGCAGGCTTAAGCTCCTCAGCCTCTCTGGAAGTCGCCGTAGGAACCGTGTTCCAGCAGCTTTATCATCTGCCGCTGGATGGCGCGCAAATCGCCCTGAACGGTCAGGAAGCAGAAAACCAGTTCGTGGGCTGCAACTGCGGCATTATGGATCAGTTGATCTCCGCGTTGGGTAAAAAAGAGCATGCGCTGCTGATCGACTGCCGCTCGCTTGGCACCAAAGCCGTTCCGCTGCCAAAAGGTGCCGCGGTCATTATTATCAACAGCAACTTTAAACGCACGCTGGTGGGGAGCGAGTACAACACCCGCCGCCAGCAGTGCGAAACTGGTGCGCGCTTCTTCCAGCAACCCGCCCTGCGCGACGTGACGCTTAATGAATTCAATAAGGTGGCCCACGAGCTGGATCCGGTCGTCGCCAAACGCGTTCGTCACGTGCTGACGGAGAACGCCCGTACCGTCGAAGCCGCGTCCGCGCTGGCGAAAGGTGATCTGAAACGTATGGGTGAGTTGATGGCGGAATCTCACGCCTCCATGCGCGATGATTTCGAGATCACCGTTCCGCAAATCGACACCCTGGTGGAAATCGTCAAGGCAGTCATTGGCGATAAAGGTGGCGTGCGTATGACCGGCGGTGGCTTCGGGGGCTGCATTGTTGCCCTGGTGCCGGAAGAACTGGTTCCTGCCGTCCAGCAGGCGGTAGAGAAACAATACGAAGCGAAAACAGGTATTAAAGAAACGTTCTACGTGTGTAAAGCATCACAAGGAGCCGGACAGTGCTAAACGAAACACCTACCTTCGCACCGGATGGTCTGCCGTATCGCCTGTTAACCCTGCGCAACAGCGCGGGGATGGTGGTTACGCTGATGGACTGGGGTGCAACCCTTCTTTCTGCCCGCGTACCGATGCCGGACGGCAGCGTGCGCGAAACCCTGCTCGGCTGTGCCTCGCCTGAGCAGTATGTCAATCAGTCCGCCTATCTGGGCGCATCTGTAGGGCGCTACGCTAACCGCATCGCTAAGAGCCGTTTTGAACTCGACGGCGTGGAGTATTCTCTGCTTCCAAGCCAGGGTGAGAACCAGTTGCACGGTGGTCCGGACGGGTTCGACAAACGCCGCTGGAAGATTGTTCGGCAAAACGACGGGGAAGTGTTGTTCTCACTGGATTCGCTTGATGGCGATCAGGGCTTCCCGGGGAACCTTATCGCCTCCGCACGCTTTACGCTGACCGACGACAACCGTATCGCCATTGAGTACCGTGCGACGGTCGACAAACCGTGTCCGGTTAACCTGACCAACCACGCTTATTTCAACCTGGACGGTAACCAGTGCGATGTGCGTAATCATAAGCTGCAGATCCTGGCAGATGAATACCTGCCAGTGGATGAAATGGGCATCCCTTATCAGGGGCTGAAGTCCGTGAGCGGCACCAGCTTTGACTTCCGCAGTGCAAAATCTATCGCCCAGGATTTCCTCAGCGATGACGATCAGCACAAAGTGAAAGGTTACGATCACGCTTTCCTGCTGCAGGCAAAGGGTGATGTTAACCAGCCAGCTGCACAAGTCTGGTCTGCGGATGAGAAGCTGCAGATGACGGTGTATACCACAGCCCCTGCACTGCAATTCTACTCAGGCAACTACCTTGGCGGCACGACAGCGCGCGAACACGATGAGTACAGCGACTGGCAAGGCCTGGCGCTGGAAAGCGAGTTCCTGCCGGACAGCCCCAATCATCCGGAATGGCCGCAGCCAGATTGTGTACTGCGCCCGGGTGAAGAGTACATCAGCGTGACGGAATACCATTTTATTCCGCATTAATTTCCAGCCCTCCTGTCGGAGGGCTTTTTTCTGCTCGCCTTGCTGAAAATAGCGCCGATCGCAGACAAAATCATAACCCTGGATTCACAAGCATCTTACACTCAGAGACTATTTTCGCTATGGTTAGGGTTAAGCGTTGCTGCTGGCACGGCCACGGCAATATAATGAGAATTGTTATCATTCTAAAATGCTTGAGGAGTAAGATATGGCTGTAACTAAGCTGGTCCTGGTGCGTCACGGCGAAAGCCAGTGGAACAACGAAAACCGCTTTACCGGTTGGTACGACGTTGATCTGTCCGAGAAAGGCGTAAGCGAAGCAAAAGCAGCAGGCAAACTGCTGAAGGAAGAAGGCTTCAGCTTTGATTTTGCTTACACCTCTGTGCTGAAACGTGCCATCCACACTCTGTGGAACGTTCTGGACGAACTGGATCAGGCCTGGCTGCCAGTTGAGAAATCCTGGAAACTGAACGAGCGTCACTACGGTGCGCTGCAGGGTCTGAACAAAGCGGAAACCGCTGAGAAATACGGTGACGAGCAGGTTAAACAGTGGCGTCGTGGCTTCGCGGTTACTCCACCAGAGCTGACCAAAGATGATGAGCGCTACCCGGGTCACGATCCACGTTACGCAAAACTGACCGATGCCGAGCTGCCACAGACTGAAAGCCTGGCGCTGACCATCGACCGCGTTGTGCCTTACTGGAACGAAACCATTCTGCCACGCCTGAAAAGCGGTGAGCGCGTGATCATCGCTGCTCACGGTAACTCCCTGCGTGCGCTGGTGAAATACCTGGACAACATGGGTGAAGACGAGATCCTCGAACTGAACATCCCGACTGGCGTACCGCTGGTGTATGAGTTCGACGAAAACTTCAAACCAATCAAACACTACTATCTGGGTAACGCAGATGAGATCGCAGCAAAAGCTGCGGCTGTCGCCAACCAGGGTAAAGCGAAGTAATTTTCGCCCGACATAAAAAAAGCGCGGAACCTTCCGCGCTTTTTTATTTGTGCCTGATTATTCAGCCGCGACGCGCTTTTACCGCATTCGCCAGCTGACGCAGGATCGTGTCGGTATCTTCCCAGCCGATGCAGGCATCCGTCACACTCTTGCCATAGACAAGCGGCTCGCTGCCTTCCAGGTTCTGGTTACCCTCAACCAGATGGCTTTCGATCATCACCCCAATCACCGCTTTTTCACCACCGGCAATCTGCTGGCAGACATCTGCCCCTACTTCCATCTGCTTTTTAAACTGCTTGCTGGAGTTAGCGTGGCTGAAGTCGATCATCACCTGAGATGGCAGTCCCGCTTTTTCCAGACCGACTTTCACTTCCGCCACATGTTTTGCACTGTAGTTTGGCTCTTTGCCACCGCGCAAAATGATATGGCAATCACCGTTACCACTGGTGTTAACGATGGCGGAGTGACCCCATTTGGTCACAGAGAGGAAGCAGTGCGGCGCCCCGGCAGCGTTGATAGCGTCAATAGCTACCTTGATAGTGCCATCAGTCCCGTTTTTAAACCCTACCGGGCAAGAGAGACCGGAAGCCAGTTCGCGGTGAACCTGCGATTCCGTGGTACGTGCGCCAATTGCGCCCCAGCTCATCAGGTCAGCCAGGTACTGCGGCGTGATCATGTCCAGAAACTCACCAGCTGCCGGCAGGCCACTGTCGTTGATTTCGAGCAGTAGTTTGCGTGCAATGCGCAGACCGTCGTTGATCTGGAAGCTGTTGTCCATGTGCGGATCGTTAATCAGCCCTTTCCATCCCACGGTGGTACGCGGTTTTTCAAAGTAGACGCGCATGACTATTTCCAGCTCGTCTTTCAACTCTTCTCGCAAGGTGAGCAGACGGGCGGCGTACTCTTTCGCGGCTGCCGGGTCGTGGATAGAGCAAGGACCAATCACCACCAGAAGACGATCGTCATTACCTTTCAGGATCTTATGGATCGCTTTACGAGCATGAGAAACCGTGTTTGCGGCATTTTCAGTGGCGGGGAATTTCTCAAGGAGTGCTACTGGAGGTAATAACTCGTTGATCTCTTTGATACGTAAATCGTCATTCTGATAATTCATTTTCTTTCCAGCTCTGCCATAACTCTAGTAGTGAATGCAATCCCTTCAATCTAACTTGCTCGCCGCCTAGTGTAAACCGTCTTTTACACTCTCTCCCGGATTTGCAGAAACAGACCAAAAAATACGTTTGTCTAACACATTAAAAACTCTACACTTAACCTAAAAATGAACCAGGAAAATTGATATGGCGCACTCTCATTCGCACGCTTCCGGGGACGAAAACGCTAAACGACTGACGCTGGCTTTCGGCGTCACCGCAACGTTCATGGTCATCGAGGTCATTGGTGGGCTGGTTTCAGGCTCTCTTGCTCTACTGGCAGATGCCGGTCATATGCTTACCGACGCCGCAGCTCTGCTGTTTGCGCTGCTGGCAGTACAGTTTGCACGTCGTCCGCCAAACGCCCGTCATACATTTGGCTGGCTCAGGCTTACCACGCTTGCCGCCTTTGTTAACGCCATTGCGCTGGTTGTCATTACCATTCTCATCGTCTGGGAGGCCTTCCAGCGTTTCAGACATCCGCAACCCGTTGCAGGGATGACAATGATGGTCATCGCCGTGGCAGGGCTGCTGGCTAATATTCTGGCTTTCTGGATTTTGCACCGCGGAAGTGGGGAAAAGAACCTCAACGTACGTGCTGCGGCTTTGCATGTGTTGGGTGATTTGCTCGGTTCAGTGGGGGCGATTGTGGCCGCGCTGGTGATCCTCTATACCGGCTGGACGCCTGCCGACCCGATTCTTTCAGTGCTGGTGTCGTGTCTGGTACTGCGTAGCGCCTGGCGACTGCTGAAGGAGAGCGTCAATGAACTGCTTGAAGGAGCACCAACATCAATAGATATTGCTGAGTTGAAACGTAACCTGCACCGCTCTGTCCCGGAAGTCCGCAATGTACATCACGTGCATGTCTGGCTGGTGGGGGAGAAACCGGTTATGACGTTGCACGTTCAGGTGATCCCACCTCATGACCATGATGCGCTGCTTGAACGGATCCAGCACTTTCTTGAACATCACTATGAGATTAGTCATGCGACCATCCAGATGGAGTATCAGCCGTGTAACGGACCGGACTGCCACCTGAATGAGGTGCAGTCCGGCCATTCACATCATCATCACCATTAACTGGAAAGCGCGTGAGAGCCTCGCTCACGCGCGCTGTTAATCCACATCCGGCTACCGTTCAACGCAATGAAGGTCAGCAGCAGATATTCCAGTGACATCGCATAGACGCCCTGCAGGGCGAAGATCACCACGCTGATGACATTGATGATGACCCACAGCAACCAGTTCTCAACGTACTTACGGGTCATCAGGATCATCGCGGCAATCGACAACACCATCATGCAGGAATCCCAGAACGGGAAAGCATCTGGCTGAAGTGAAGGCATAGACACATTCAACCCCATACCAGACATCACCGACACCGCTATACGGGTCAGGAAAGCAAATACCGGGTTGATATAGATGGTCATTAAACCAATGGCGACCACACAGGCGACAAACCAGGCGATAGCTTTCGGCAAGGGCAGCCAGCGGATTTGCAGCTCCGCCTCCTGCTGACTGTTCTGACGCGACCACGCGTACCAGCCGTAAATATTGGCAGCGAAGAAGAACAGCTGCAAAAGCAGGCTGGCGTATAGCTGGATCTGGAAGAAGATAATCGCAAACAGCGTAACGTTAATCAGCCCAAACGCGTAATTGCTGATCTTCTCAAGGCTCGCCAGCCAGATACAGAGTAAACCAGCCAGCGTACCTACGGCCTCAATCCATGACAGGTCATAGCCACCTGCACCAATCGGTATATGAACCAGAATGTTCTGCGTGCTAAAAAAATCCATCTTTTCCCCGGAGCGTTTTGAATTAAGTACGTAGTGTAGCCGCAAAATCCAGCATGCGGTTAAGCGGAATTAACGCACCTTCACGCAGAGCGGCATCCACATGGATTTCATGCGCTGCACCGCCTGTCTCAAGCCCTTCGGCAATCGCCTTCAGACCATTCATCGCCATCCACGGACAATGTGCGCAGCTTCGACAGGTTGCCCCCTCACCCGCTGTAGGCGCTTCAAGAAGCTCTTTCTCCGGCACGGCCTGCTGCATCTTATAGAAGATACCGCGATCGGTCGCCACGATGAGCTGTTTATGGGGTAGCGTTCTGGCCGCGTTGATAAGCTGGCTGGTTGAGCCCACGGCATCCGCCATGTCGACAATAGACTGCGGTGATTCAGGGTGAACAAGAATGGCGGCGTCAGGATAAAGCGCCTTCATGCGAGCCAGTGCCTGCGTCTTGAATTCATCATGTACAATACAGGCGCCCTGCCAGCAAAGAACGTCAGCCCCGGTCTGCTTCTGGACATAATTTCCAAGATGACGGTCTGGTGCCCAGATAATCTTCTCACCCAGGCTGTCCAGATGTTCAATCAGCTCAACGGCGATACTCGACGTGACCACCCAATCAGCCCGCGCTTTTACCGCCGCAGAGGTATTAGCGTAAACCACCACGGTCCGGTCAGGATGGGCGTCACAGAAAGCCGTGAATTCGTCAATCGGGCAGCCGAGATCGAGTGAACACTCCGCATTAAGCGTCGGCATCAGAATGGTTTTTTCAGGGCTCAGGATTTTTGCTGTTTCGCCCATAAAACGCACGCCAGCAACCAGTAACGTCGAAGCGGAGTGCCTGGCACCGAAGCGTGCCATTTCCAGTGAGTCAGAAATACACCCCCCGGTCTCTTCCGCCAGTTGCTGAATTTCCGGGTCGGTGTAGTAATGCGCCACCATCACCGCGTCTCGCTCTTTGAGAAGTCGTTTGATCTTCTCACGGTAGAATTGCTTTTCATCCAGGCTCAGTGGAACAGGCTTTGGCGGAAACGGATAGATTGCGGCTTCAGGATCAAACATCACACTCATTATGGCTTCTCGTTTTACGGGCTTAACAATATTGCCTTTCATTTGCATGACATAGCAAAACGGACGGCAATTGTGTTTTGTATACTAAACAAGATAGCGAATTTACGAGGAAATGTCATCGGAATGGATAGCAAAAAGGCGCCTTTAGGGCGCCTTTTTACACTGGTGGGTCGTGCAGGATTCGAACCTGCGACCAATTGATTAAAAGTCAACTGCTCTACCAACTGAGCTAACGACCCCTTGCGGGAATTTTTTCTTCGAAGTGGTGGGTCGTGCAGGATTCGAACCTGCGACCAATTGATTAAAAGTCAACTGCTCTACCAACTGAGCTAACGACCCATTCGGGTGCTGACTTCGAAGATTTTTACTCGGTGCCACTTTAAAGTGGTGGGTCGTGCAGGATTCGAACCTGCGACCAATTGATTAAAAGTCAACTGCTCTACCAACTGAGCTAACGACCCGAGTGGTGGGTGATGACGGGCTCGAACCGCCGACCCCCTCCGTGTAAAGGAGATGCTCTACCAACTGAGCTAATCACCCACTCTGTACTGCCGATAATGTGTTAAGTGGTGGGTCGTGCAGGATTCGAACCTGCGACCAATTGATTAAAAGTCAACTGCTCTACCAACTGAGCTAACGACCCACTTTTACGCTGTTTTCACGTTGTTTGATATCCCGTGGCAACGGCGGCATATATTACTGATTTAAGAATTCAGCGCAACAAAAATTTCGATGAAGATCACTTAACTGCTTAGTAATCATGCTGCACGACCAGAAATAACGCGATTTCTGGTCATGCGATAATCATCCCATCGAATTCAGACGTTTTTGCGCCTGCTTAGCACCTTCGGTACCCGGGAATTTTGAGACCACCTGCTGATAAACCGCTTTGGCTTTCGCAGTGTCGCCTTTGTCCTGCATGATCACGCCGACCTTATACATCGCATCTGGCGCTTTTGGCGATTTCGGGTAATTTTTCACCACAGAGGCAAAATAAAACGCCGCATCGTCCTTTTTACCCTTGTTGTAATTCAACTGACCAAGCCAGTAGTTCGCATTTGGTTGATAAGTGGAATCAGGGTATTTCTTAACAAAGTTCTGAAACGCCGCAATCGCGTCATCCTGACGAGATTGATCCTGTACCAGGGCAATGGCCGCGTTATAGTCCGTATTCGCGTCACCGCTTTGTACAGGCGCTCCTGTTGAAGCAGAAGCATCAGCCGCCGGGGCTGGCGCAGAAGTTGCCGCACCGCTCTGATCGCCCGCTGCCGGCTGTGCTTGTGCTGCACCACCACCGCTGCTCAGGCTATCTATCTGCAACAAGATTTGCTTCTGGCGTTCCACAACCTGGTTAAGCTGATACTGACTTTCCTGAATCTGGCCACGGAGAGAGTCAATATCGTTTTGGTTATCGGAAAGTTGTTGCTGGAGTTGGGTTAAAAGCTGGCTGTGAGCGTTAGAAATACGCTCGAGTTGAGTGACCCGGTCTTCTACCGAGCCTGAGCCGACACTACTGATTGGTGCCTGAGCAAAAGCGGCCCAGGGGGCCGCTATTCCAACCAGTAACGACAGACTCAACAGATGATGTCTGAAGTTACTGCTCATGCAATTCTCTTAGTAAACCAGTACGGCACGACGGTTTTTGGAGTAAGCCGCTTCGTCGTGACCCAGTACTGCAGGTTTTTCTTTACCGTAAGAAACGATGGAGATCTGGTCAGCAGAAACGCCTTTACCCTGCAGGTACATTTTAACAGCGTTAGCACGACGTTCACCCAGGGAGATGTTGTACTCAGGAGTACCACGTTCGTCCGCGTGACCTTCTACGGTGACTTTGTAAGATGGGTTGCTACGCAGGAAGTTAGCGTGAGCATCCAGCATCGCAGCGAAGTCAGAACGGATGTCGTATTTATCCAGATCGAAATAAACGATGTTGTTCTGCTGCAGCTGCTGCATCTGAAGACGCGCTTGCTCTTCAGAAGACATGTTGCCATTGCCGTTCGCGTCCATACCGGTGCCGGCACCCATCATGCCTTCGCCGCTCTGGTCATTGCTTGCGTTCTTGTTAGAAGAACACGCTGCGATTGCCATTACAGGCAGAGCGATCATCAGCCCCTTCAGCACTTTGTTCAGTTGCATTTCTATGATTCCTTTAGTAATCAATTAATTATTATTTACAGATACGGCGACCAGGCAGGTGATTTTACCTGTCCATCAGTTGCCGGAATACGCGCTTTGAAACGCCCATCTGTAGAAACCAGATTCAGCACAGATCCCATCCCCTGAGAAGAGCTGTAGATTACCATAGTGCCGTTAGGTGCCAGACTTGGCGTTTCATCCAGGAACGTTGACGACAGAACTTGCACGCCACCCGCTACCAGATCTTGTTTGGCAATGTGCTGCTGCCCACCGTTGGAGCTCACCATTACCATAAACTTACCGTCGCTGCTCACGTCTGCGTTCTGGTTCTGTGTACCTTCCCAGGAAATACGCTGCGGAGCACCGCCGTTGACATTCACTTTATAGATTTGCGGACGGCCTGCCTGGTCAGAGGTAAATGCCAGATTTTGGCTGTCCGGGAACCATGAAGGTTCAGTATTGTTGCTACGACCATCAGTCACCTGGCGAATCTGACCAGAGCCAATGTCCATCACGTACAGGTTCAGGCTACCGGTTTTAGACAGCGCAAACGCCAGTTTAGACCCATCCGGAGAGAATGAAGGCGCACCATTGTGACGAGGGAATGAGGCCACCTGACGAACAGCACCGTTAGCCAGCGTCTGGATAACCAGCGCAGAACGGCCGCTTTCGAAGGTAACGTAAGCCAGTTTAGCGCCATCCGGAGACCATGCTGGAGACATCAGAGGCTGGGAAGAACGTTTCACCAGGAACTGGTTGTAACCGTCGTAGTCAGATACGCGCAGTTCGTAAGGGAACTGACCACCGTTAGTCTGTACCACATAGGCAATACGGGTACGGAACGCACCTTTAATGCCCGTCAGTTTTTCGAATACCGCATCGCTGGCAGCATGAGCAGCGTAGCGCAGGTACTGCTTAGTGACCTTGTAGGAGTTCTGTGCCAGAACGGTACCCGGCGCACCACCGGTATCAACCAGCTGCCAGGCAACATTGTAGGAGCCGTCAGGGTTAGGCGTAACCTGACCCACAACCACGGCATCAATCCCCAGAGCAGACCATGCAGCAGGCTGTACTTCCTGCGCGCTACCCGGCTGCTGAGGCAGACGAGAACGGTCTAACGGGTTGAATTTACCGCTGTTACGCAGGTCAGCCGCCACGATGCCACCGGCATCTTCAGGCGCAGCACCAGGACCGGCCCACTGGAACGGGACAACACCGATTGGGCGTGCCGAGTCGTTCCAGTCAGTAATATCAATGCTGACCGTTGCATGTACTGTTGCAGTTAACAGTACTAAAAAACCAAAAGCTAATCGTAATGCCTGCTTCATCATATCTCCCTTATCCGAACAATAAGTCCTGGATAATTTAGCAGAAGGTTAACAAACTCATATACACAAAACTATCAGAACCCGTTAACGGGGATACCGTTACCGCTCTGCTTATGGCTTAAAGTTCAGCGAAGCATCTTTGAATACCTCGTAGACAGCCTGAGTAGGCGGCTTAGGCAATTTGGCCTGGTTAACCGCCACAAGCGCGGCCTGGCATAATGCTTCATCCCCGCCCTCTGACTCAACGCTCTTCACCAGTCCGTCAGGAGCCAGCTTAATATGCAGCCTGCACGTTTTCCCGGTATACAGCGATTTATCGTTAAGCCTGCTGGATATAGCCGCAGCTATCTGGTTCTTATAGTCATTGATCTCAGCGCCAGTAGCACCGTTACTCTTAGTGTTACCACTTCCCGTCGGCGCTGCGTTGTTTCCTTTCGCCCCACCGCCAGTTTTCGGCGCATTCTTACCAGAACTGAGATCGCCCAGCAGGTCGTCAACGCCCGCAGCGGCAGCGGCTTTCTCCGCAGCAGCAGCCTTTTTCGCAGCCGCTTTTTCAGCTGCGGCTTTCTTATCGGCAGCAGCCTTCTCAGCTGCAGCTTTTTTGTCAGCGGCAGCTTTTTCAGCGGCAGCCGCTTTTTCTGCAGCCGCTTTCTCTGCGGCAGCTGCTTTCTTCGCGGCGTCAGCAGCAGCTTTTTTCTCTGCTTCCTGAGCAGCTTTCTTAGCAGCTTCGGCTTCAGCTTTCTTCTGAGCATCAGCAGCAGCTTTCTTCGCGGCTTCGGCTTCTGCTTTCTTCTGGGCATCAGCAGCGGCTTTCTTCGCGGCTTCTGCTTCAGCTTTCTTCTGAGCATCAGCAGCGGCTTTTTTCGCAGCTTCTGCTTCAGCTTTTTTCTGAGCATCAGCAGCGGCTTTTTTCGCCGCTTCGGCCGCTAATTTGGCCTGGGCATCAGCCTGCGCTTTGGCGTCCGCTGCGGCTTTTGCTGCCGCTTCCTCTGCCTGCTTTTGCTGTTCCTGTGCTTTCTTCGCAGCCTCTTCAGCTTGTTTCTGCTGCTGTGCCTGCTCTTTCGCCGCTTCCTGCGCCTGCAAACGTTCTTTCTCAAGCTGCTTCAGACGCTCCTGCTCTGCGGCCTGCTTTTCACGCAGCTCTTCCGCTTGCTGTTGCGCCTGTTTTTCACGCTGCTCTTCAGCCCGTTTGGCACTCGCCTTCTGCTGTTGTTGGCGATTATAGTTCTGTACTACCGCACCGGGATCCACCATCACGGCGTCAATGGAAGAGCCTCCACCGCCGCCGGCTGATGCATCAATATGCTCGTCGAACGAACTCCAGATCAGCGCTGCAAAGAGAATAACGTGCAGCACTGCGGAGACGATTATCGCTCGCTTAAGCTTGTCGTTCTGTTCGGTTGCCTTTGACACTATCGGTTCCCAAAAACTACGCGGATGATCAAATAGGTTGAGTCATTAAGCCAACTGACTTAACACCCGCACTATGTAGCAAGTTCAGCGCTTTAATAATTTCATCGTATGGTACGTCTTTTGCGCCACCGATTAAGAAGACCGTTTTCGGATTTGACTCCAGGCGACGCTGTGCTTCAGCAATAACCTGCTCAGGAGGTAACTGATCCATACGATCTTTTTCTACCACCACGCTGTATTGCCCTACGCCGGAAACCTCAATGATGACCGGAGGATCGTCATTGGTGCTCACCGCCTGTGATTCTGTCGCATCCGGCAGATCCACTTCCACGCTCTGGGTAATGATTGGCGCTGTCGCCATGAAGATCAGCAGCAGTACCAACAGCACGTCCAGCAGTGGAACGATATTGATTTCGGACTTGAGCTCGCGACGACCTCGTCCACGCGATCTGGCCATGGTTTACCCCTTGTTGCTCTCGGTGCTGGTAAACGCCTGACGGTGCAGAATCGCAGTGAACTCTTCCATAAAGTTGTCGTAGTTCAGTTCCAGTTTGTTCACGCGCTGGTTCAGACGGTTGTAAGCCATAACCGCCGGGATTGCCGCAAACAGACCGATAGCGGTCGCAATCAGTGCTTCTGCAATACCCGGGGCAACCATCTGCAATGTCGCCTGCTTCACCGCACCGAGTGCGATAAAGGCGTGCATGATCCCCCACACCGTACCAAACAGACCGATATACGGGCTGATAGAACCTACCGTCCCCAGGAAAGGAATATGCGTTTCAAGGTTTTCCAGTTCACGGTTCATGGAGATACGCATCGCACGCGAGGCACCTTCTACTACCGCTTCCGGGGCATGGCTGTTTGCACGGTGCAAGCGGGCAAACTCTTTGAAACCGCTATAGAAAATTTGCTCGGAGCCCGTAAGGTTTTCACGGCGTCCCTGGCTTTCCTGATACAGACGAGAAAGCTCAATACCCGACCAGAACTTATCTTCAAACGCTTCAGCTTCACGACCAGCGGCATTGAGGATACGCGTTCTCTGGATGATGATGGCCCAGGATGCGATTGAAAAACCAATCAAAATCAACATGATAAGTTTAACCAGAAGGCTTGCCTTCAGGAACAAATCAAGGATATTCATGTCAGTCACTGCTTAAACTCCGCGACAATAGACTTAGGAAGCGCACGAGGCTTCATTATGGTTGGATCAACACAGACAATCAGTACCTCAGCTGAGTTCAGTACGGTGTTCTCTGCATTGACTATCCGCTGCGTGAAAACCAGTGAGGTCCCGCGCATTGATGTAATTTCAGTTTGGACTTCGAGCATATCGTCGAGTCTGGCAGGCGCAAAATACTCAAGCGTCATCTTGCGTACCACGAAGGCAACTCGCTCAGCCAACAGCACCTGTTGACTAAAGTGATGATGGCGCAGCATCTCTGTGCGTGCCCGTTCATAAAAAGCAACGTAGCTGGCGTGGTAAACCACACCACCGGCATCGGTATCTTCGTAATAGACACGAACCGGCCATCGAAACAGCGTTGTATTCACTTTACATCCCGGTAATGCAATAAAAGTTAACTCTTTTAAACTTCGCTACTATACGCGCGGGAAAGGTGGTTTGGAATGGGAGAAAGTAAACGGAGAGTAAATTTTTATGGGCTTGGGTAAGCCCATAACGTTAACGGACATTTCTTATTCAGAAGAAGAAGAAAATCAATCCAGCAAGCAGAACGAGATCAGCGATAAGTGGACAGAAGATGCCCTGCCAGTGAACGGCTTTCGGACGAAAGCCCACGCCGTGAATCACACCTGCACACACCGCCCACATAATGAGGAAACCGTGCCAGATTTCAAGCTCGCTGGTTTTCGCTGCAAAGCGCGAAGGGTCCCAGAAGATACAACCTGCCAGCAGTAATGCCATCACTAAAGAAAGCGCCCGTAACGGGCGCTTATCCATTACCGCATATAACCTTGCGATAATGTTCATTAGTGTTTTTCTTCACCCGCTTTAGTCGCTTCAACGTGCTCAAGCGCCAGGGCAGTGATGACACCAAAAGCACAGGCAAGAAGCGTCCCTAAAATCCATGCGAAATACCACATATTCAGCTCCTTACTTAGTACATAGAGTGGGTGTTGCTTTCGATATGTTCTTTAGTAATACGTCCGAACATTTTCCAGTAACACCAGATGGTGTAGGCCAGAACAATCGGAACGAACACGCAAGCAACATAAGTCATTAAGTTCAGCGTCATATGGCTGGAGGTTGCATCCCACATGGTCAGGCTAGCATTCAGCATGGTGCTGGATGGCATCACGAATGGGAACATTGCAATACCTGCAGTCAGGATAATGCACGCCAGGGTCAATGAAGAGAACACAAACGCCAGGGCGCCTTTTTCCAGACGAGACGTCAGAACCGTCAGCAGCGGCAGCAGCACGCCCAGTGCCGGGATAGCCCACAGCGCAGGCGTCGTATTGAAGTTCACCAGCCATGCACCGGCCTGACGCGCCACTTCTTTGGTCAGCGGGTTAGACGGCGCAGTATGGTTGATCGCAGACGTCACAACGTAGCCATCAATTCCGTACACCACCCACACACCAGCCAGTGCAAAGCAGACCAGCGTGACCAGCGCAGCAACCTGAGCCGTCGCACGGGAACGCAGGTGCAATTCACCGACAGTACGCATCTGCAGATAGGTTGCGCCCTGAGTGATGATCATCGCTACGCTTACCACACCTGCCAGCAGACCAAACGGATTCAGCAACTGGAAGAAGTTACCGGTGTAGTAAAGACGCATGTATTCGTCCAGGTGGAATGGTACGCCCTGCAACAGGTTACCGAACGCCACGCCGATCACCAGCGGTGGAACGAAGCTACCAATGAAAATGCCCCAGTCCCACATGTTGCGCCAGCGGGTGTCTTCAATCTTGGAACGGTAGTCGAAACCAACCGGACGGAAGAATAAAGACGCCAGCACCAGAATCATCGCCACGTAGAAACCGGAGAACGCAGCCGCGTACACCATCGGCCAGGCAGCGAACAGCGCGCCGCCTGCGGTGATCAGCCACACCTGGTTACCGTCCCAGTGCGGGGCGATGGAGTTGATCATGATTCGACGCTCGGTGTCATTACGACCGAGGAAACGGGTGAGCATCCCCACCCCCATGTCGAAACCATCCGTGACAGCGAAACCGATCAGCAGAACGCCGATCAACAGCCACCAGATAAAACGCAATACTTCATAATCGATCATTTGATGACTCCTGTCTTAGCGTGCCGGCTGAGTAGTCGCAGTGGACTGCTCGTAGTGATAGCGACCGGTTTTCAGGCTGCTTGGGCCAAGGCGCGCGAACTTGAACATCAGGAACAGTTCAGCCACCAGGAACAGGGTGTACAGACCACAAATCAGCAGCATGGAGAAGATCAGGTCGCCCGCTGTCAGGGAGGAGTTCGCTACCGCCGTTGGCAGCACCTCACCAATTGCCCATGGCTGACGGCCATACTCTGCAACAAACCAACCGGATTCAATCGCGATCCATGGCAGTGGAATACCGTACAGCGCAGTACGCAGCAGCCATTTCTTCTCGCCGATGCGGTTGCGGATAACAGACCAGAAGGACGCCGCGATGATCAGCAGCATGATGATGCCGCAGCCCACCATGATACGGAATGCGAAGTACAGCGGTGCAACACGCGGAATGGAGTCTTTGGTTGCCATCTGGATCTGAGCTTCCGTCGCATCAGACACATTCGGGGTATAGCGCTTCAGCAGCAAACCGTAACCCAGATCTTTCTTCACGTCGTTGAACTGGTCACGCACAGCCTGGTCGGTCGAGCCAGCACGCAACTGTTCCAGCAGTGCGTAAGCTTTCATACCGTTACGGATACGGCCTTCATGCTGCACCATCAGCTCTTTCAGCCCCGTCACCTGTTTGTCAACAGAACGGGTTGCGATGATGCCCAGCGCGTAAGGAATTTGAATGGCGAAGTGGTTTTGCTGCGCATCCTGATCCGGGATACCGAACAGGGTAAAGGCAGCAGGGGCCGGTTGCGTTTCCCATTCAGCTTCGATAGCAGCCAGTTTGGTTTTCTGCACGTCACCCATTTCGTAACCGGATTCATCACCCAGGACGATAACAGAGAGGATTGCGGCCATACCGAAACTTGCAGCGATAGCGAAAGAGCGCTTAGCAAATGCAAAGTCACGACCACGCAGCATGTAGTAAGAACTGATACCCAGGATAAACATCGCGCCACACACATAGCCAGATGCCACGGTGTGAACGAATTTAACCTGCGCAACCGGGTTCAGTACCAGCTCGGCAAAGCTGACCATCTCCATACGCATAGTTTCGAAGTTGAAATCAGACGCGATTGGGTTTTGCATCCAGCCGTTCGCCACCAGGATCCACAGCGCGGACAGGTTCGAACCTAATGCCACCAGCCAGGTCACTGCCATATGCTGGACTTTACCCAGACGGTCCCAACCGAAGAAGAACAGACCTACAAAGGTGGATTCGAGGAAGAAGGCCATCAAACCTTCAATGGCCAGCGGCGCACCGAAGATATCCCCTACATAGTGGGAATAGTAAGACCAGTTAGTCCCGAACTGGAACTCCATGGTCAGACCGGTAGCCACACCCAGTGCGAAGTTGATACCAAACAACTTGCCCCAGAACTTGGTCATATCTTTATAAATCTGTTTGCCGGAGAGAACGTATACCGTTTCCATGATGGCCAGCAGGAACGCCATACCGAGCGTCAGTGGCACAAACAGGAAGTGGTACATCGCGGTCAAGGCAAACTGTAAGCGCGACAGTTCGACTATATCTAACATCATGACTCCTTGCTCATCGCATGAAGACTCCGAGAGTGAACCCCGTCAGAGAGAGATCCACACGCATGCCCCAATACAAATTATTCGCATCCCTGTCGTCGTTATTACCCTGAGGGAGGATAAAAACGATGACGTCAGGTTACAAATACGTTAATAAAAAACTCAAATTGATCCCGCAAATATAATACGCTGCAAAACCCTTACAATAAACAGGTTTTTATTGAATCACATTTACGTTTTTCGACGGTGATCAATTTATAGCAAAATTACCACTTTTCGGCCATTTTGATCGGGGACAATTTAGCGCTTTTCAGTACCTTTTTCCAAGGATTAAACTTTGATTTAAATCAAAAACAAACTTCAATGTTAACCATGTTTAATCGTGGTAAGAATGGTAAAATTCTTGTTAATGACATGTGCGTTCGAAAGTGTAATTGGTTATCGAAGACGGGAAAAAATATGAACAGAAGTGATTTTAATTAACGCAGCAGAACAATGCCATTTCACATAGAGGTAAACAATAAAGAATAGTCTTCTCTAATTATTTTTCCATTTTTCTTCCGCAAAACCGCAAAATTACATTTAATTCACTTTTATTACCCCATAAGTTAACACCGCACTGTGACTATTTAGTATAAAAGGCCACACTCCCTGTGGCCTTTTACGGGCATCACCGGCTATCGGTCGATAAGGAGGCTAAAAGTGCGCGACTCTCCAGGTCTAAACCCTCCCACAATGCCCTGCATCTCTTCCCTGCCCGTTATCCGTTCATTCATATCCGTCTCGCAGCACCGTTTCACCGTCGGGTTCACGGATAACGTCGTGTCACATGCGCTGAACGTCGAAGGATTGAACAGGCGAAGAATAAGTTCGTCACGATCTTCCGCCTTCTTGAGCGCACTGAGCACGCATCCCGTGGGCGAAAGGGCTAACAGACTGTAACTTTCCGGCGTGGTAAACGACGAGCGATTCAGTTTCATCGCATCCCAGGGAATTTTGTTATAGCACTGCACGGGCGTTAACCACGATTTGGCCTGCTGCGCGACACCCGCGTTTTCCGGCGTTCCACTGAAACTGAACAGACTAAAACGACAGGTTAACCGGCCACGAACCTGAGAGTCAGGAACAGGCAGTTTGATACCCGACGGCCTGCCTGGCCGCAACAACAGATCCTCTTTGCCGAGTAATCCCACACCGCGCAATAAGGTCAAGGCAAATGCTTTTTTGTTCTCGCCCACGACCTCAAATTCGCGCAGTCCCTCAGTGAACAACGCAAGTCCGTTTCTCCTTTCCCGAAGAACGGCGTAGTTCAATAGATTCCAGACGGGCACCGGCGCTTCTTTCCAGCCCTCTTCCTGCCAGTTTTCCATCGCCGGGTCCTGTACCGGGCGGGTGATCGAGCCAAACTGCGTATCGGCCAGCACCTCTTGCGTGGTAAATGGCGTAGGGATGAGCACCCGAACACGGTGATCATCTGCCTGATTATCCAGACGCACGTCAACATCAATGCGTCTGCTGTTGTGCGCAAGAGTGACTTCAAACGCTACGTCAAGAGACCCCTTTCGCTGACGCGCCGAACGCTCGGCCAGATTTGCCGGAACGGCGATCCGATGATGGATTACCGCCCTGCTCCGCCACCCCTCATGCACCACCTCAACATCATGCTCTCCTTGTGCTGAAGTGAGTCGCCACTCTTCTCGCGAAGGCGAGTAGTCATACTCGTCGCCATCATCCGAACTCTCTTCGACTTCCAGCACCCGGTCATAAATACACCCGGATTCTTTGTCCCTCAGACGCAGCGTGCCGTCGTCGTTTATCTCTATTTGCCAGAAGGCATTTTCCAGCAGGGTTTCTGTTTCTCTCTCCGGGGAAAGCACCTTCCCGGCAACATTCGGTTCGATAAACAGCGTTCGGTACCCCATCGACGGCAGGATTTGATTCAGCTGGATATCAAACTCCATAAACGGTTCGTAATTGCCGTAATGGACAATCTGCCGGTCAATAAGACCTGGGTCGAGCTCTCGCGCACTACGGATGAAATACGGGATCTCGTTACCTTTCTCATCAAGCAGACGGAACTGGCTGGCGCGCAGACGTATTGTGGTGTTCATCACCTCTTCACGCGGCCAGGGCATCAGGTTGAACATGACCAGCTTATCGGTATCACTTTGCGGCATGTTGTCGACAATCTTGCGCATATAGAAACGCGTCAGGTTATCGGCCATGTCTTCGGCCAGCTCGAACCGGGAGACAATCTCTCGATGTACCTTGTCGCTGCAGCAGCAGCCGATGCTATCGTGAGCGTGATTTTTGAGGATCTCTTTCCACATTTTTTCCAGTAAGCCATGGTGATAATCGAAGCCCAGCGTCCAGGCGAGCGTCGCCAGCGGCTCAAGGATATTGACGATTTTGTTCTCAATGCGCGCATGGGCGATTTTGATATCCATACGTGTCGAGCCGATTGTCCGGTGCACGCGCATATATTTCCCGTCAATAAACTCGCCTTTCAGCGTCGCCAGTTCATCACGATGTGCATCAATCCGCTCGAACACCTCCTCGAACCGACTCATTACAAATTTACGTTGCGGGTAGATTTCACGAAGCTTATCCATCACCGCAAAAATGTTCTGCTGTAACGGCATCTGGTCGTGGCCATTGGGCAGCAAAATGTCTCTGGTTACAGAGGCGCTTTCCAGCACATCAAAATAGCTATCGAGTCGTTTCCGCAACCCGTCTTCGTCCTCCGGTAAGTACTTACCAATCGCGTAGCCCAGCGGCAGCACTTGTGTCGTCACTTCACTGCCGTCTGTACTCTGCCAAAAAAACTCGGTTTTATCGGTTCCGTGACGTTCAGAACATCCACGCCAGAACAAGGCACGGGTAATGCCAAACCCATTGTAGATATGCGGAAGTTGCCCGGACATACCAAACGAGTCCGGCAGATAGCCAATTTTCATCGGCTCACCTAACGCCATGCAGTCACGCATGCCGTACATAAGGTTGCGGACAATCGACTCACCGCTGACAATCGTGGTATCGGTCTGGGTATACCACGGACCGATAATCAGCTTTCCACGCTCGACCAGCGCCTTCACCCGTGGCCGGTTTTCAGGCACCACGGCGAAGTAATCCTCCAGCACCGCCGTCTGCCCATCAAGAACGTAATATTTATACTCATCGTCCTGCTCCAGGCGGGTCAGGATCTCCTCCATATTATTGACCAGAAGAATACGCGACGCTTCGGTGGTGAAGTACCACTCACGGTCCCAGTGCATATGCGGTGTAATATGAACGCGAGATACAGCTTTCATCTTCGTTTCCTGTTAGTGAGTTTTACGGCGTAACGTCTTCTGTGATGTATTTGCCCTTTTTGACGGCCTGACGTCGCCAGAGCAGCAAAACGAGCGTAGAGAGGGTGGTACCTGCCAATGCCGCAGTGAACCAGCCCGCCGCAGCGACCACACCGCCCAGCCCCGCGTCATGAAGTAAAAAGAGGGAGAAAATCCCCGCCCCTGGCGTAGACAAGCCGATCCCCATCGCGCCAACAATCGCACCCGTTGCCATCGATCCAAGTACAAACGAACCAATAACCCGGACAGGATCTTCAATCGCCATTGGGATCGCCCCTTCTGTGATACCCGCTAGCCCGAGAAGCCACGTTGATTTACCGGTTTCGATTTCAAACTGTTTGAAGAGGTGCGGGGCCAGCATCGTTGACGCTGTGACGGTAAACGCCGATACCATTTTGACAGAGGCAAAAATGGCGTAAGGGCCATATACACCGTTGGCCATTGCCCCCAGACAGAATGCGTACGCGGCTTTATTGACAGGCCCGCCCAGATCGAACGAACACATAAAACCGAGGAGCGTACCGAGTAATAGCGCATTGGCGCCGGATAGACCGTTAAGCCAGGCCGTCAGAGTGTTGTTCAGCCATGCCACCGGCTCGCCAATCACAAACAGCATCAGACTGCCTGCGCCCAGCACACCGAGAACCGGGTAGAGGTAATAGGTTAAGAAACCGTTGTAGCGATTATTGAGACGGATATGGTTTTTCACCCAACGCATCAGATAACCCGCAATCAAACCACCTGCGATCGCGCCCAAAAAACCTGAGCCGATCATGTTGGCAGCAAGACCGGCAGCGAAGCCCGGAGCCAGCGCGGGTTTATCCGCAAGCGAGTACGCGGTGTAGGCTGCCAGCACAGGCACCATTAAAATGCCGAGCATGCCGCCACCGAGTTTGCGGTACATCCACAGCCACGAATTTTCCTGATCGAACAGATGCTGCAATCCAAAGATCTGCGCCAGTAACACTGCGACGGCCAGCACCGTGCCCCCGGCGACAATAAGCGGCACCGCAAAGGAGATCCCGCTGAGAAGCGCCTGCTTGAGTTCCGTTTTAACGCTCTTTCTCGCCTCAGTTTCTGTTTGCACAGGGCGCGCGCCCTGTGAGGGCTGTAATGCGAGCGCGCGCTCAATCAACGCCTCAGCATGTCGCAGCGGTTCCGCGACAGGCACTGATAGCGAGGGAATCCCCTGAAAACGCTCACTTTCCTTGATAGCCACCTCTGCCGCAAAAATACAGGCGCGAGCTTCCTGCAGTTGCTCAGGGGTAAGGCGTCCTTCAATGCCGTTCGCCCCCTGTTTTTCAACCACCACGTTCACGCCGAGTTTGCGCCCGGCTTTTTCAAGGTACTCAGCAGCCATGTAGGTATGCGCAATCCCGGCCGGACACGCCGTCACACAGACAACAGTGGGCGCATCTTCTGACGCGATAACATCTTCATCCTGTGGCACATCATTTAACGCGGCAAGCAGCGCTTCTGCCGTGGTTGCCGCCATCACCCGCGCCCGAAGCACATCATCCGCCAGGTGAGATGTCAGTTCCGTCAACACCTGAATATGCGTTGAACCCGCCTCAGCAGGGGGAATGGCGAGCAGGACAATCAGCTCGACGTTTTCCGGGCCATCGACACCTTCCCAGGCCAGCGGCTCCCGTAATGTTGCTACCGCAAAAGCGGCCTCTTTCACTGCGCCAGATTTGCCATGCGGTACCGCCAGGCCTTCTCCCAGCGCGGTAGGGCCAAGCGATTCCCGGTGAAAGACATCAGCCAAAAATGTCTCACTATCTGCAATTTTGCCCAGTGCCACCAGCCGCTGGGTGAGCTGGCGTATTGCCTCATCACGGCTGGTATATCTCGCCTGCACACAGACTGCGCTGGGGTGGGTCAGGGTCGTCAGGTCCATAAAGATCCTCACACTCAATGGTTATTTTTCGGGATCGAGTGTGGCAGACAAAACAATACATTTATGTGATCACTTTCAACTAAACATAACAATTTGTATTTAATTTGCATTGTTTACAAATTATAATCTGAAGGCATAATTCCGTTAAAAGGTATTAGAAAGGCAGATGATATGGGCAATAAACCGATGTACCGGCAGATAGCCGATGCGCTTCGCGAGCAAATCAACGCCGGTGAGTTAAAACCTGGTGATGCGTTACCGACGGAATCCAGTCTGCAGGAAGCCTTTAGCGTGAGTCGGGTAACGGTGAGACAGGCACTGAAACTGCTCACCGAAGAGCACATTATTGAGAGCATTCAGGGCAGCGGCTCCTATGTCAAAGAGGAGCGAGTTAATTACGACATTTATCAACTCACCGGTTTTTATGAAAAACTGGCGGATCGAAACGTTGATACCCATAGCGACGTAAAAACATTCGAAGTGATCAAAGCGGATGAGAAACTCGCGGAAAAACTCAACATTCGCCCTGATGACAACGTCTGGCATATCAAACGCGTACGTTTTATTAAGCAAAAACCCGTGAATCTGGAAGAGACGTGGATGCCGCTGGCAATGTTCGACGACCTCACCTGGGCGGTGATGGAAAACTCCAAATATCATTACATCGAACAAATTAAAAAGATGGTTATCGACCGCAGTGAGCAGGAGCTGGTGCCGATCATGCCTTCGCAAGAAGCAATCGCCGCACTGGCGCTCGATCCGGCAAAACCGATACTGGAAAAAGTGTCCCGCGGGTTTCTGAAAGATGGCCAGGTATTTGAATATAGCCGCAACGTGTTTAACACCGACGACTACAAATTCACTCTGGTCGCTAAACGCAAACAATAAAAAAGGCCGCTTTACAGCGGCCAACCATGTCGAAACGGACATTTTTATACTTCAACGCCCCCCTTTCGGGGAGCAGAGAGGACTTACTTAATGATGGATTTCAGTGCTTCGCCGATATCCGCCAGGCTGCGAACAGTTTTCACGCCTGCGGCTTCCAGCGCTGCGAATTTCTCATCAGCCGTACCTTTACCGCCCGCGATAATCGCGCCTGCGTGACCCATACGCTTACCTTTCGGCGCAGTCACACCCGCGATATAACCGACAACCGGCTTGGTTACGTGTTCTTTGATGTAAGCAGCCGCTTCTTCTTCAGCGCTACCACCGATCTCACCGATCATCACGATCGCTTCGGTCTGTGGATCTTCCTGGAACAGCTTCAGGATGTCGATGAAGTTAGAACCCGGGATCGGGTCACCGCCGATGCCCACACAGGTGGACTGGCCGAAGCCGTAATCGGTGGTCTGTTTGACCGCTTCATAGGTCAGCGTACCGGAACGGGAAACGATACCCACTTTGCCCGGCTTGTGAATGTGACCTGGCATGATGCCGATTTTGCATTCGCCTGGGGTGATAACGCCCGGGCAGTTCGGGCCGATCATACGCACGCCAGCTTCATCCAGCTTCACCTTCACGGTCAGCATATCCAGCGTCGGGATACCTTCGGTGATGGTGATAATCAGTTTGATGCCTGCGTCGATCGCTTCCAGGATGGAATCTTTGCAGAACGGTGCCGGAACGTAGATCACGGTCGCGGTTGCGCCCGTCGCTTCTACCGCTTCACGCACGGTGTTAAAGACTGGCAGACCCAGATGTGTGGTGCCGCCTTTACCTGGCGTTACGCCGCCAACCATCTGCGTACCGTAGGCAATCGCCTGTTCGGAGTGGAAAGTCCCCTGGCTACCGGTGAAGCCCTGGCAGATAACCTTGGTATCTTTATTAATTAAAACGGACATTATTTCCCCTCCACTGCGGCAACAACCTGCTGAGCTGCATCCGTCAGACTTTTCGCTGCAATAATATTCAGGCCGCTGTCAGCCAGTTTTTTCGCGCCGAGTTCAGCGTTGTTACCTTCCAGACGCACAACAACCGGAACGTTAACACCCACTTCTTCAACTGCACCGATGATACCGTCGGCGATCAGGTCACAACGCACGATACCGCCGAAGATGTTAACCAGAACGGCTTTCACGTTGTCGTCAGACAGGATGATTTTGAATGCTTCGGTTACGCGCTCTTTGGTGGCGCCACCGCCTACGTCGAGGAAGTTTGCTGGCTCACCGCCATGCAGCTTAACGATGTCCATGGTGCCCATTGCCAGGCCCGCACCGTTAACCATGCAGCCGATGTTGCCATCCAGTGCCACGTAGTTCAGTTCCCACTGTGCAGCCTGCGCTTCACGCGGGTCTTCCTGAGACTGGTCACGCATTTCGCGCAGATCCGGCTGGCGGAACAGTGCGTTGCCGTCAGCGCCCAGTTTACCGTCGAGGCAGATCAGGTCACCCTGGGTGGTGATCACCAGCGGGTTGATCTCGATCAGCGCCAGGTCGCGCTCCAGGAAGATGGTCGCCAGACCCATGAAGATCTTGGTGAACTGTTGAACCAGTTTACCTTCCAGACCCAGTTTGAACGCCAGCTCACGACCCTGGTAAGGCATTGGGCCTGCCAGCGGATCGATTGCCACTTTGTGGATCAGATGAGGGGTTTCTTCTGCCACTTTTTCGATTTCCACGCCGCCTTCGGTAGACGCCATGAACACCACGCGACGGGAGCTACGGTCAACGACCGCACCCAGGTACAGTTCTTTCGCGATGTCGGTCGCGGCTTCTACCAGGATCTGGTTAACCGGCTGGCCGTTCGCATCTGTCTGGTACGTAACCAGACGCTTGCCGAGCCAATGTTCAGCAAACGCACGAATCTCTTCTTTGCTCTTAACAACCTTCACACCGCCCGCTTTACCACGGCCACCAGCGTGAACCTGACACTTAACTACCCAAGGGCCGGAACCGATTTTAGATGCGGCTTCTTCTGCTTCACGCGGGGTAGTACAGGCATAACCCACCGGAGCCGGTAAGCCATACCGGGCAAACAGCTGTTTGGCCTGATATTCATGTAAGTTCATGTGTTCTATCCATCCTTCAGGTAATCGTTAGGTCGTGCTTTTATAGGCCCGGCAGCCATATGCCGCCGGGCAAGACTGCAAACTAGACGTCGAGCAGCAGACGCGTTGGATCTTCCAGCAGCTCTTTAATCGCCACCAGGAAGCCCACGGACTCGCGGCCATCGATCAGACGGTGATCGTAAGAAAGTGCCAGGTACATCATCGGCAGGATCTCAACTTTACCGTCTACCGCCATAGGACGATCTTTGATGGCATGCATACCCAGGATCGCGCTCTGCGGCGGGTTAATGATTGGGGTAGACATCAGCGAACCGAATACGCCGCCGTTGGTAATGGTGAAGTTACCGCCGGTCAGATCATCTACGGTCAGCTTGCCGTCGCGGCCTTTCACAGCCAGCTCTTTAATATTTTTCTCGATATCAGCCATACCCAGGGTATCCACATCACGCAGAACCGGGGTCACCAGGCCGCGCGGAGTAGAAACCGCCATGCTGACGTCGAAGTAGTTGTGGTAAACCACGTCATCACCGTCGATGGACGCGTTCACTTCCGGGTAGCGTTTCAGCGCTTCAACCACCGCTTTCACGTAGAAGGACATAAAGCCCAGACGGATACCGTGACGTTTTTCAAACGCGTCACCGTACTGCTTACGCAGGTCCATGATTGGCTTCATGTTCACTTCGTTGAAGGTGGTCAGCATCGCGGTGGAGTTTTTCGCTTCCAGCAGACGCTCAGCCACACGCTTACGCAGGCGAGTCATTGGCACACGTTTTTCGCTACGGGCACCCAGAGCAGGCTGTGCTGCTGGCGCTGCCGCAGGGGCTTTTGCTTCTGCTTTCGCAGGCGCTTTCGCCAGGTGCTTCTCGATATCTTCACGCGTCAGACGACCACCCACACCGGTGCCTTTAATAGCAGCCGCGTCCAGGTTGTGCTCTGCCAGCAGGCGACGGATCGCCGGGCTGAGTGCGTCATTGGTCTGCTCTTCCAGAGAAGCCTGCTGGCGTTGAGCCGGCGTAGAGGCTTTCTCTTCAGATTTCGCGCTGGACTCTTTGCCCGCGCTGTTGCCTTCGCGCAGACGACCCAGGATCTGACGAGAGGTTACGGTCGTGCCTTCATCTTCCAGCACTGCATCCAGAACACCATCCGCCGAAGCCGGTACTTCCAGTACCACTTTGTCAGTTTCGATTTCTACCAGCACTTCATCGCGCTTAACGGCATCGCCTGGTTTTTTGTGCCAGGTAGCGACGGTCGCATCAGCTACAGATTCAGGCAGGTCGGGAACAAGAATATCTACGCTACTCATTATGTATCCTTTAATTAATCGACGTTCAGCGCGTCATTGACCAGATCTTGTTGCTGCTTCTGGTGAACGGACATATACCCTACCGCCGGTGAGGCGGAGGCCGGGCGACCTGCATAGCGCAGGGCTGACCCAAATGGAATCACTTCACGGAAATGATGCTGGCTGCAGTACCATGCGCCCTGGTTGAGCGGCTCTTCCTGGCACCAGACAAAATCATGAACGTGAGCGTACGGTTTCAGCGCTTCCTGCACCGCCTGGTGCGGGAACGGATAAAGCTGTTCGATACGCACGATGGCGACATCTTTCTGATCGTTCTTACGGCGCTGTTCCAGCAGGTCGTAATAAACCTTACCAGAACACATCACCACACGCTTCACAGCCTGCGGATCCAGTTCATCAATCTCACCGATGGCTGGCAGGAAGGTGCCATTCGCCAGTTCGTCCAGGCTGGACACGGCCAGCGGATGACGCAGCAGCGATTTCGGCGACATGACCACCAGTGGGCGGCGCATACCGCGCAGCGCCTGACGACGCAGCATGTGGTAAACCTGAGCCGGAGTAGACGGTACGCAGACCTGCATATTCTGCTCAGCGCAGAGTTGCAGATAACGCTCCAGACGCGCGGAGGAGTGCTCCGGACCCTGGCCTTCATAACCGTGCGGCAGCAGCATCACCAGGCCACACATACGGCCCCATTTCTGCTCACCAGAAGAGATGAACTGGTCGATAACAACCTGCGCACCGTTGGCGAAGTCACCGAACTGCGCTTCCCAGATGGTCAGGGTGCGAGGTTCTGCGGTGGCGTAACCGTATTCGAATGCCAGCACCGCTTCTTCAGACAGCACGGAGTCCCAGACCTTGAACTGGCCCTGACCGTTGTGCACGTGCTGCAGCGGGGTGTAGGTTGAACCGTTGGATTGGTTGTGAACAACCGCGTGACGGTGGAAGAAGGTACCACGGCCCGCATCTTCACCGGACAGACGAACAGGAATGCCTTCGTCAACCAGGGTTGCGTAAGCCAGGGTTTCCGCGCCGCCCCAGTCGAACAGTTTCTCACCTGCCGCCATGGACTGACGGTCAGCGTAGATTTTCTGCACACGAGACTGCATCTCGATAGCGTCTGGTACGGTGCTGATGCGTTTAGCCAGCTCCTGCAGGCGCTTCATCTCGACCTTGTTCGGGTAGCTCTCATCCCACTCGTGGTTGAGGTACGGCGACCAGGTAAAGGAGTGCATGTTCATTGGGCGCAGCTCTTTCACCACGCATTCACCCGCATCCAGCGCGTCGCGGTAGAGATTAACCATTTCGGTTGCATCTTCCAGCGTGGACACTTTGTCAGCTTCCAGCTTGTCAGCGTAGATTTTGCGCGGGGTCGGGTGTTTTTTGATTTTCTGGTACATCAGCGGCTGGGTTGCACTTGGCTCATCCGCTTCGTTGTGGCCGTGACGACGGTAGCAGAACAGGTCAATGAACACATCGCGCTTGAAGGTGTTACGGAAGTCCAGCGCCAGACGGGTAACGAAAGCAACAGCTTCCGGGTCATCCGCGTTAACGTGGAAGATCGGCGCCTGTACCATTTTACCGATGTCGGTGCAGTACGGGGTAGAACGTGCATCCAGCGGGTTAGAGGTGGTGAAGCCCACCTGGTTGTTGATCACGATGCGAACGGTACCGCCCACTTCGTAACCACGCGCTTTGGACATATTCAGGGTTTCCTGAACCACGCCCTGCCCTGTTACCGCCGCATCACCGTGGATGGTGATTGGCAGTACTTTATTGCTGCTCGGCTCGTCCAGACGATCCAGACGCGCACGCACGGAACCGATAACCACCGGGCTGACGATCTCCAGGTGTGACGGGTTAAACGCCAGCGCCAGGTGAACCAGACCGCCCTCGGTTTCGATATCAGACGAGAAGCCCATGTGGTACTTCACGTCGCCAGTGCCGAGATGTTCTTTATGTTTGCCCGCGAATTCGTCGAACAGGTCCTGCGGTTTTTTACCCAGCACGTTGACCAGTACGTTCAGACGACCACGGTGCGCCATACCCAGTACCACTTCACGGGTGCCGCTCTTGCCTGCGTGACGAATCAGCTCTTTCAGCATCGGCACCAGCGCATCACCGCCTTCCAGCGAGAAGCGTTTTGCGCCCGGGAATTTCGCGCCCAGATAGCGCTCAAGACCTTCGGCAGCGGTCAGTTCGTTAAGGAAGCGTTTTTTCTCGTCAGCCGAGAAGGTCGCGTGGCCCGCTACGGATTCGATACGCTGCTGGATCCAGCGTTTCTCTTCGGTAGAGGTAATGTGCATGTATTCCGCGCCGATGGAGCCGCAGTAGGTTTGCTTGAGCGCGTCAATCAGATCGCCCAGCTTCATCGTGTCTTTGCCGATGGCAAAGGAACCTACGTTAAAGCTTTCCTGGAAATCGGCCTCGGTCAGATCGTGATACGCCGGATCGAGATCGGCCACACGGTCTTGCTGCCACAGTCCCAGCGGATCGAGATTCGCATGCTGGTGACCACGGAAGCGATAAGCGTTGATAAGCTGCAGGACTTTAACCTGCTTCGCATTGGTGTCAGGGTCGGAAATCGCAGAAGAGTAACGTGAGGCATCCTTCGCCAGACGACGGAAATAATCACGTGTTTTGGAATGGAATTGATCCGGTTTGACTCCCGTGCCAGGTAACTGCTGGAACATGGAACGCCAGTTTGCGTCCACTGAGTCAGGATCGGTTAAGAAGTCTTCATAGAGCTGTTCTATCCAGCTCTGGTTGGCACCAGAGAGGTAAGAAGAGTCCAGCCAGGCTTTCATTGCGCCGTTCTGCATCGTGATCCCTTAAGCATTTTTATGCTTACTTTCGCCGTAGAAACTACCACGCACACCACGTGTACGTGCCGGGGTTCACCTGCGAGCTCTTTTCATTTGGCCCGCGAAGGAACCTTTAGAAACTGTCTGGACTTCAGGGTAGTACAGGGCAGTTTTTAAAGGTTTCTGCAATCTGTCCCCTCTCCCACAGGGAGAGGGTCAGGGTGAGGGGAACAGCGCTCCCCTCTCACTACTTATGCACTGCGCTGCAACAACATCGACTTAATATGGCCGATGGCGCGTGTCGGGTTCAGCCCCTTCGGACACACACTGACGCAGTTCATGATGCTATGGCAGCGGAATACGCTGAAAGCGTCACTCAGTCCTTCCAGACGACTATCGGTTTCGGTGTCGCGGCTATCGATCAGGAAGCGATAGGCAGCCAGCAGACCGGCCGGGCCGATAAACTTATCCGGGTTCCACCAGAACGATGGGCAGGACGTCGAACAACATGCACAGAGAATACACTCGTACAACCCATCGAGTTTTTCACGCTGCTCAGGAGACTGTAAGTGCTCGCGAGCGGGTGGATTTTGCCCATTATTCAACAAGTAAGGCTTAATCTTCTCATATTGTGCATAGAATTGCCCCATGTCCACCACCAAATCACGCACAACCGGCAGGCCTGGCAGAGGACGGATAACAATTTTTTGACCCGGGCGCTGCAACGCGGAAATTGGCGTAATGCAGGCCAGACCATTTTTGCCGTTCATGTTCACGCCGTCAGAGCCACACACCCCTTCACGGCAGGAACGACGAAACGACAGCGTCGGATCTTTTTCTTTCAGCTGGATTAAGGCATCCAGCAGCATCATGTCACGACCTTCTTCCGCTTCCAGGGTGTAATCCTGCATACGCGGAGCATCGTCTACGTCCGGGTTATAACGATAAACTGAGAATTCGAGTTTCATTGTCCTGTCTCCGCATTAGTAAGTACGAATCTTCGGCGGGAACGCCGGACGCAGTTTCGGTTCCATGTTCACCTGACGGCGCGTCATGGTTTCCGACTCTGGCAGATACAGGGAATGGCACAGCCAGTTTTCATCGTCACGCTCCGGGAAGTCGAAGCGGCTATGCGCGCCACGGCTTTCGGTACGGAAGTTTGCCGACATCGCGGTGGCAAATGCGGTTTCCATCAGGTTATCCAGCTCCAGGCACTCAACGCGCTGGGTGTTGAACTCGTTGGAAGTGTCGTCCAGACGGGCATTTTTCAGACGCTCGCGGATCGCTTTCAGCTGTTCAAGACCTTTGGCCATCGCGTCACCTTCACGGAATACCGAGAAGTTGTGCTGCATACATTCCTGAAGAGCCTTACGGATTTCCACCGGATCTTCGCCGTTACGGTTACCGTTCCAGCGGTTGAGGCGTTCAAGAGAAGCATCAATTTCAGCGTCGGTCGCGTCAAGCAGGTCGCCCTGTTCTGCAATCGACTCTTGCAGATGCAGGCCCACCGCACGACCAAATACCACCAGGTCCAGCAGAGAGTTACCGCCCAGACGGTTGGCACCGTGTACGGAGACGCAGGCGATTTCGCCTACCGCGAACAGGCCCGGGATAACCACATCTTCGCCCTGCTCGTTCACGGTCAGCGCCTGACCGGTCACTTTGGTCGGAATACCGCCCATCATATAGTGACAGGTTGGGATTACCGGGATTGGCTCTTTTACAGGGTCAACGTGAGCGAAGGTACGGGACAGTTCCAGGATGCCTGGCAGACGGGACTCCAGTACTTCTTTACCCAGATGGTCGAGTTTCAGCTTGGCGTGTGGACCCCATGGACCGTCACAGCCGCGGCCTTCACGGATTTCGATCATGATGGAGCGCGCCACCACGTCACGACCCGCCAGGTCTTTCGCATTCGGGGCATAACGCTCCATGAAGCGCTCGCCATGTTTATTCAGCAGATAACCACCTTCACCACGGCAGCCTTCTGTTACCAGAACGCCCGCACCGGCGATACCGGTTGGGTGGAACTGCCACATCTCCATATCCTGCACCGGCACGCCAGCGCGGATAGCCATACCGACGCCGTCACCTGTGTTGATGTGGGCGTTAGTGGTGGACTGATAGATACGGCCTGCACCACCGGTAGCCAGCACGGTTGCACGTGCTTTGAAGTAGACCACTTCACCGGTTTCGATGCACAGCGCGGTACAACCCACCACTGCGCCATCGGCGTTTTTCACCAGATCCAGCGCATACCACTCAGAGAAGATGGTGGTGTGGTTTTTCAGGTTCTGCTGATACAGGGTGTGCAGCAGTGCGTGACCGGTACGGTCAGCCGCTGCCGCAGTACGTGCCGCCTGCTCGCCGCCGAAGTTTTTCGACTGGCCGCCAAAAGGACGCTGATAGATGGTGCCATTTTCCAGACGGGAGAATGGCAGGCCCATGTGATCCAGCTCCAGAATCGCTTCCGGGCCCGTCTTACACATATATTCGATGGCATCCTGGTCGCCGATGTAGTCGGAACCTTTTACCGTGTCATACATGTGCCATTCCCAGTTATCTTCATGGGAGTTACCCAGCGCAACGGTGATACCGCCCTGCGCAGACACAGTGTGGGAACGGGTTGGGAATACTTTAGAGAGCAGCGCACAGCTCTGGCCGCTCTGGGAAATTTGCAGTGCGGCACGCATACCTGCGCCACCCGCACCAATCACGACAGCATCAAATTCTCTGACTGGCAGTTTCATTACACACCCCACACCACAACGAATCCATAAATAACGTAAACCACCAGAGCAACGACGATTGCCAGCTGCAGAGGAAGGCGAATAGCCAGTGGTTTAACGTAATCGGTCAACACCTGCCACATGCCAATCCAGGCATGAATAAGGATGGAGAACAGCGCCAGCAGGGTGAACACTTTGGTGAAGGCAGATCCGAAGAACCCACTCCAGATTTCCCACGTCAGCGTGCCGCTGGTCGCGAAGAAACCGATCATATAGATGATGTAAAGGGTGAGAACGATGGCGGTAGCACGGACCAGAATGAAGTCATGTACGCCGTTGCGTCCTAATGCGGAGGCGTTGCTTACCATACGAGAACTCCTGCGAGAAGTGAGAGCACGACTGTAATCACAAATGAAATGTTAGCGGAGCGTTTCCCGGCTTCGAACGTTTCTTCCAGATAGCCAAAGTCCATCAGCATATGGCGAACACCCACCACAACGTGGTACGCCAGCGCGGTCAGAATGCCCCACATGATAAATTTCACGAAGAAACTGTTCATGATGGCAGAGGCCTGGAGGAATCCTTCAGGGGAAGAGAGGCTGGTGCCCAGTAGCCACAGCAGAATACCGACCGCCACAAACGTAATCACACCAGAAACACGGTGCAAAATGGACGCTATTGCTGTTACAGGGAACCGGATCGTTTTGAGATCCAGATTGACAGGTCTTTGTTTTTTCACATTTCTTATCATGAATAACGCCCACATGCTGTTCTTATTGTTTCCTTCCTCCGGACTGCGATGCGGGTCAAGCAGCGTTCCTTTTCTATAACTGCGCGTCATGCAAAACATTGCTTCCAGATGCTTAAACGACACGTTACAACGCTGGGTGGCTCGGGATTGCAGGGTGTTCCGGAGACCTGGCGGCAGTATAGGCCGTTCACAAAATCATTACAATTAACCTACATACAGTTTGTCGGGTTTTCTCTGGAACAGTGATCAGGGTCACGATAACAACATCTTTTTAAATTTTAATCATCTGATTTGACAAATGTTAAACAATATTGTTACAAACGTCATCAGAAAAGGCATATAATGCGCAAAAGTTATGAGGTCTCTCTTTCACCTGACAAATAGTTATGTAACAGTGTGATGGTATTGACCGAAGTTATCAGGACAGTTATTAGTGATATACAGGTTTGAATAATTCGGACTGCAAAAACGCTGATTTGCTGTTGTTTCACTGGTATTTCATTCGTTTACCTGCAAGGCGCCATAGCTCTGTACCCTGGTTTGTCCTCGTGAGCTGAGCGGTAAGCCAAATAACAATCTGGTAACGGTGATTAACAGCTGAAAGCAAATCCGGTAAAGCGCAGTCTTAAGCATAAGGCGCTAAGGAGACCGTAAATGGCTGATACAAAGGCAACGCTCACCCTAAATGGTGACACTGCTATTGAACTGGATGTGCTAAAAGGCACGCTCGGTCAGGATGTTATTGATATCCGTACGCTGGGTTCTAAAGGAGTTTTCACCTTTGACCCTGGATTTACCTCTACCGCATCTTGCGAATCCAAAATCACCTACATTGACGGTGACGAAGGTATCCTGCTCCATCGCGGCTTCCCCATCGATCAATTAGCCACTAAATCCAACTACCTGGAAGTGTGCTACATCCTGCTGAACGGCGAAAAACCGACGCAGGCACAATACGATGAATTCAAAACCACCGTGACCCGTCACACCATGATCCATGAGCAGATTACTCGTCTGTTCCATGCTTTCCGTCGTGACTCTCACCCGATGGCGGTGATGTGCGGGATTACCGGTGCGCTGGCGGCGTTCTACCACGATTCTCTGGACGTGAATAACCCACGCCACCGTGATATCGCGGCGTTCCGCCTGCTGTCCAAAATGCCAACTATGGCAGCGATGTGCTACAAATACTCCATCGGTCAGCCGTTTGTGTATCCACGTAACGACCTCTCCTACGCCGGTAACTTCCTGCGCATGATGTTCTCCACACCATGCGAAGAATACGAAGTGAACCCGGTTCTGGAACGCGCAATGGACCGTATTCTGATCCTGCACGCTGACCACGAACAGAACGCCTCTACCTCCACCGTACGTACCGCAGGCTCTTCAGGCGCGAACCCGTTCGCCTGTATCGCTGCGGGCATTGCCTCCCTGTGGGGACCGGCACACGGCGGCGCGAATGAAGCGGCACTGAAGATGCTGGAAGAAATCAGCTCTGTTGAACACATTCCTGAATTCGTGCGTCGCGCGAAAGACAAGAATGACTCCTTCCGCCTGATGGGCTTTGGTCACCGTGTTTACAAAAACTACGACCCACGCGCAACTGTAATGCGTGAGACCTGCCACGAAGTGCTGAAAGAGCTGGGCACCAAAGATGATCTGCTGGAAGTGGCGATGGAGCTGGAACACATCGCGCTGAACGACCCGTACTTCATCGAGAAGAAACTCTACCCGAACGTCGATTTCTACTCCGGTATCATCCTGAAAGCGATGGGTATTCCGTCTTCCATGTTCACCGTGATCTTCGCTATGGCACGTACCGTAGGCTGGATTGCGCACTGGAACGAAATGCACAGCGAAGGCATGAAAATCGCCCGTCCTCGTCAGCTGTATACCGGCTACGAGCAGCGTGATTTTAAGTCTGATCTGAAGCGCTAAAAGACAAGCCCGGTGGCGCTAACGCCTACCGGGCCTTCTGCTATTTTTCTGTCCTTATCGTGTTTGTCAGGCGCTGACGAGGATCCCCTGCTCTGCAAACGCTGCACGCAAACGGCGCGCAAACTGCAGCGCATGCTCACCATCACCGTGTAAACAAACCGTCTCCGCCTGCACCCGTGCTAAAGTGCCATCAACCGCTGTGACCTGTCCCAGACGCACCATCTCCAGCGTCTGCGCTAACGCCTGCGCTTCGTCGGTGATAAGCGCCCCAAGTTGTGAACGGGGAACCAGGCTACCATCAGGCTGATAACCCCGGTCAGCAAACACTTCCTGGCGAGTGGTTAAACCCAGCCGCTGCCCGGCACGAATAAGCTCGCTACCCGCCAGTCCCACCAGAATAAGCTGTGGATTGCAGTCTCTTACCGCACGGGCAATAGCATCTGCCAGAGCCGGATCTTTTGCCGCCTGGTTATAGAGCATGCCGTGCGGCTTCACGTGGCGCAGCGTCCCCTTCTCAGCACGCACTATCGCCTCCAGCGCACCAATCTGGTAAAGCGTCTGGGCGTATACCGTCTCAGGTGGGAGCACCATCGCTGTACGGCCAAAGTTTTCCCTGTCAGGGAAGCTCGGGTGAGCGCCAATCGCCACGCCATTTTTAATGGCACGACGCACGCTCACCAGCATGGTTTGCGCATCGCCCGCGTGAAAACCGCAGGCAATATTGACCGAAGAGACCAGTGTCATCAGCTCCGCGTCGGCGCTGCCGCCCTCGCCCAGATCGGCGTTTAAATCAATCTTTGCCATCAAGCCTCCACGCCAGTTGTTCCAGATAACGCTGCTGATCCTGACGCGCTTTCAGCGCCTCCTCCAGTGAGCATTGCACGAAATGAATCGGCTGCCCGAGGGGAATTTGTGCCAGATGGTAGCGATCGGCCTCAATAATGCAGGCAATTCGCGGGTATCCGCCCGTTGTCTGCGCATCGTTCATCAGGACGATGGGTTGACCATTACCCGGTACCTGAATGACACCAGGCAATAAACCGTGGGAAAGCAATTCCCGGTCGGTGGTACGGGTCAGTGGTTGCCCCTGAAGACGATAGCCCATGCGGTTACTTTGCGGACTTATTTTCCACGGTGAACGCCAGAAAGACTCCTGAGAGACCTCATCAAACTCCTGATATTCCGGTCCGGGCAACGCGCGGATTTGATTTCCCCACAACAGCTGTTTTACGCCAAGCGTCGTGGAGAAATGGCGGGCTGAAGGTTTAATCGCAAGGCGATCTCCGTCGCGTAACAAACGTCCTTCGTGCCCACCGATACCCGCTTTCTGATCGGTACTGGAAGACCCCAGGACCGCAGGTACATCAATACCGCCCGCGACCGCAAGATAGCTCCGGACACCGTGCAGAGGACGTTTAAGCGTCAAACGCTGTCCGGCTTTCGCCCGCAGTCTCCAGCCCGTCCAGACGGCTTTGCCATCCAGCGTGGCCTCACACCCCGCTCCGGTTAAGGCAAACCATGTCTCCTGAGCAAACTCAATGACACACTGACCCAGCGTAATTTCGAGCGCAGCCGTATTGCCAGGGTTGCCCACCAGCACGTTAGCAATCTCCAGTGCAGGCCTGTCCAGCGCACCACAGTAGCTCACGCCAGACTGGCGCAAACCAAAGCGGCCCGCATCCTGAACGGAGGTGTAAAGCCCGGCGCGAATAAGCGTTAACATACCCCCTCCTTCTGCGGAATAAAGCGAAGGGTATCGCCAGGACGCAAGAGAACCGGCGATTCCTGCCCGGGTTCAAATAACGGTGTGGATGTCCGCCCAATTAGCTGCCAGCCTCCCGGTGAGGCCAGTGGATAAATACCGGTCTGCTCACCGCCAATCGCAACAGTACCTGCTGGCACACTCAGGCGAGGCTCGGCGCGACGCGGCGTATGCAGCCTCGGAGAGAGTCCTCCCAGGTACGGAAAGCCCGGCTGAAATCCTAAAAACCAGACAACGTAATCAACAGAGGCGTGCAGCTCAACGACCTGCTTTTCCGTTAAGCCGCAGTGTTCAGCCACCACTAAGAGATCGGGCCCCTGCGAACCACCATAAACGACCGGGATCTCAATCGTTCTGGAGTCAGGCTCCAGCGCCTCACTCTCTTCCCACCAGCACTGCAAACGTTCGATGGCATCGAGGGCCAGCGTATGCGGATTACGCAGTACCACGGTGATGTTATTCATACCTGGAATGGTTTCCACCACTTCAGGGATCTCGGTCAGACGCTGCGTCAGCCGCCAGATACGCTTTTGTGTGGCCAGCGTGATCGGGGGTTCAAGCTCCAGTACGACTGCGGTTTCCCCCAGAAGATAACAACGCGCTCGCTGCACTTAATCACCTCTCATCAGGCCGGGTTGGGGATATCAATAAAGGTCACATCCAGCTCGGTATTTTCCGTCAGCCATTCGCTGAGGGCGCGAATGCCACCGCGCTCAGTGGCATGGTGGCCTGCCGCGTAAAAATGCAGGCCCTGCTCACGGGCTGAGTGAACCGTCTGCTCTGAGACTTCGCCGGTGATAAACGCATCAACACCGAAGCGTGCAGCGCTGTCGATAAAGCCCTGACCGCCACCGGTACACCAGGCAACACGTTTAACCAAATCCGGTCCGGTATCACCGCACCACAATGGACGACGCCCCAGGCGCGCTTCAATCCAGGAGGCCAACTCCAGACCTGGAACCGGCATCGCCAGTTCGCCCCACGGTACCAGAGGTTCAATCTCACCCATGACAGTAATCCCCAGAAGCTGTGCCAGCTGGACGTTGTTACCCAGTTCCGGATGCGCATCCAGCGGCAAATGGTAACCGTACAGGTTGATGTCATTTGCCAGCAGCGTTTTCAGGCGATTGCGCTTCATTCCGCGAATAATCGGCGATTCGTTTTTCCAGAAATAACCGTGATGGACAATCACCGCGTCTGCGTCCTGACGAACAGCCTCATCCAGCAGAGCCTGGCTTGCCGTCACACCGGTGATAATTTTCTGTACCGTTTCACGTCCTTCAACCTGGAGCCCATTCGGGCCATAATCGCTGAAGGAGACACTGTTCAGTTTTTCGTTAATCAGGCTTTCCAGTTCGCTATTTTTCATCATGACTCTCTTAAGCTTTACGGGCGGCTTCGTACGCCGCCAGCGTGGCGACGCGCGCCTGTTTATGGTCGACAATCGGACGAGGATAATCCAGCGTGACGTGCTGTTTATCCGCCCAGACCCACGGTTCGTGAATCGCTTTGGCGGGAACATCCTTCAGTTCAGGTACCCAGGCACGAATAAATGCGCCTTCAGCATCAAATTTTTGCCCCTGGGTGGTCGGATTAAAAATCCGGAAATAGGGAGCCGCATCGGTGCCGGTCGAGGCCGCCCACTGCCATCCACCGTTGTTTGCCGCCAGATCGCCATCGATCAACTGAGAGATAAAATAGCGCTCCCCGATACGCCAGTCGATAAGCAGATCTTTCACCAGGAAGCTGGCGGTGATCATCCGCAGACGGTTGTGCATCCATCCGGTTTCATTCAGTTGGCGCATCGCGGCATCAACAATTGGGTAGCCTGTTTCTCCCTTCTGCCAGGCCTGTAAAAGCGTCTCGCTATACTGCCATTTTACGTTATCGGTCCAGGGAATGAATGGCCGATGCTTACATAAATCAGGGTGATACGTCATCAAATGGCGATAGAATTCACGCCAGATAAGTTCGTTAAGCCAGACTGAGCCAGCGCCTCCGTCCAGCGCCTGAGGTTGTTCGGCCAGCAGGCGGTGCAAACACTGGCGTGGAGAAAGGACACCCAGCGCTAAACAGGCCGATAACCGGCTGGTTCCTTCAATAGCGGGAAAATCCCTGCGCGTGTCATATTCGCCCGCGCCCTGTTTGCAAAACTGGCGCAGTTTCGCGATGGCAGATTTCTCGTTTTCGGGGAACAGAAGCGCATTGAACGCCTGCTGAGGATAGTTAAACGTCAGTTCAGGCAGATCCGCTATCACGTCGCCCCGGGCTGCGGGTGCGGCCACGCACTCCGGCAGTGCCTCTTTAAGGCGTTTAACAAAGGCATTTTTAAAGGGCGTAAACACTTTGTACATTTCATGACTGCCGGTCATGACGCTGCCCGGCGCCAGTATTACGCTGTCATCAAATCCCTGGCACTGAACATCCTTCAGGATTGACTCCAGTTGGCGATCTCGCTGACGCTCGTTCAGTTCGTACTGATAGTTATAAAAAAGATGTGTGACTTCGTTCTGCTGACAGATCTCCTGTACCGTCTGAAGTTGTGCGGCAAAGTCACTCACCTCTCTATAAATCAGGGGAATGCCTTTTTCGGCAAGCGAACATTGCAGATCGTTCAGATGCGATTTGAGATAAGCCGCGTGTCGCGGTGCCATATCGTGCAGCTGCCACTGTCCAGGCGCAGCGATAAACAGCGCCAATACGCTGGCATCCTGAGAACGACAAGCCGCAGCGAGCGCGGTGTTGTCATGTACGCGCAGATCTGCACGGAACCAAATCAGATGGGTGGGCATAAAACTCCAGGCAAATATCCATTATGTCCGTAAGGCCATGCTACCAAAGAGAAAATGGCACAGGCTTTTATGTACTTTGCCATGAAGTGTAGACGCGATGAAATAAAAAAGGCCGCCCGGTGAAGTGAACCCCGAAAGTTGGACATCCAATGATTAGGGGTTTTGCGTTTCAATGGGCAGAAAAAAATATTCATCTGAATTCAAGCAGAAAGTTGTTCTCCACTATCTGAACAGTGGTGACGGTGCA
>NZ_JAAVXA010000004.1:314047-345786 GCF_012241585.1 Pantoea sp. LS15 | reverse complement strand
GTTTACGGGCCGTAAGTAATCCATAGATGCAAATGTCAGATTGCGATGCGCCTGGTAGGGCGCGGCTGGTAACAAAGCCTTACAGGCGCATATGAAAAACCTCCGGCTATGCCGGAGGATATTTATTTTAAACTTAACTTGTGCTTAGGGCTGCGTTATCTTTAAACTTCTTTACATAAGGTAAGGCAACAGATTTGCCATCTACCTATAATAGAAGAAAGCCCCACCGTGATGGGCATGTCGTGAAAACAGGGGGCAAGGGATGTTGCTAAAGAAAAAATGTGGTCGTCAGCTGTCTGCGCTCAGTTTATGCCTGGCAGTGATGTTTGCTCCGCTGTTAACCGCTCAGGCCGATGAGCCTGAAATTGTACCGACTGACAGCTCCGCAACGACAGGCGCACAGCCAACGTCGTTGTCTCAACCGCTGGAACAGTCACCTGCAACGGCCATTATGGCCGGTATTAAGCCGTTGCCTGAAGGCATCGACGTCGACTCTCTCCGTCAGCAGCTACACGCTGGGCTGCCTTCAGGGTACACACCCGTCTATATCAACCAGCTCACGCTGCTCTATGCTGCCCGCGATATGAAACCGATGTGGGACAACCGTGACGCAGTACGCGCCTTTCAGCAACAGCTGGCGGAAGTGGCGATTGCCGGGTTCCAGCCGCAGTTTACAGCGTGGGTTGAGCTGTTAACCGATCCTTCAGTCACCGGGCAAGCGCGGGACGTGGTGCTTTCCGATGCGATGATGGGCTACCTGCAGTTTGTGGCTGGTATTCCGGTCAATGGCAACCGCTGGTTGTACAGTGATAAGCCTTATAAGCTGGCGACGCCGGCACTGTCGGTGATTAATCAGTGGCAGTTGGCTCTGGATAATGGCGATCTACCCCGCTTTATAGCCAGTCTTGCGCCAGCGCATCCGCAATATGCCACCCTGCACCAGTCGCTTCTTGAACTGGTGGGGGATTCGCGTCCATGGCCGCAAATGCGTGGCAGTGCGACACTGCGTCCGGGGCAGTGGAGCAGCGATGTGCCTGCTCTGCGTGAGATCCTTAAGCGTTCCGGTATTCTGAACGGCGGGCCAAAGATTGCACTGCCTGGTGATGATCCGCAAAACGTCGTGGTCAGTCCATCAGCCTCTGTGAAAGAGAAGAAAGCGGTGGTCGTGAGCGACAAACCGGCGGTTTACGATCGCGAACTGGTTGCGGCAGTTAAACAGTTCCAGGCCGCGCAGGGGCTGGGGGCCGATGGTGTCATTGGTCAGTCGACGCGTGACTGGCTGAACGTATCACCTGCGCAGCGGGCAGGGGTGCTGGCGCTCAATATCCAGCGTTTGCGCTTACTGCCGGGAACGCTCTCTACCGGGATCATGGTTAACATTCCTGCGTATTCGCTGGTCTATTACCAGAACGGTAGCGAAGTACTGGCGTCACGCGTGATTGTCGGACGTCCTGATCGTAAAACGCCGATGATGAGCAGTGCGCTGAATAACGTGGTGGTTAACCCGCCGTGGAATGTGCCGCCGACACTGGCGCGCAAAGATATTCTGCCTAAAGTCTGGAACGATCCGGGTTACCTGGAACGTCATGGCTATACGGTTATGCGGGGATGGAACAGCAAAGAGGCAATCGATCCGTACATGGTCGACTGGTCGACGATTACGGCATCTAATTTACCGTTCCGCTTCCAGCAAGCTCCAGGGGCGCATAACTCACTGGGACGCTACAAATTCAATATGCCGAGTTCAGAAGCTATCTATCTGCACGATACCCCGAACCACAACCTGTTCCAGAAAGATACTCGCGCCCTGAGTTCTGGCTGTGTGCGCGTGAACAAAGCCTCAGAGCTTGCCAATATGCTGTTGCAGGATGCGGGCTGGAACGATACGCGTATTTCTGATGCCCTGAAACAGGGGGATACGCGGTACGTTAACATTCGACACAATATTCCGGTCAATCTCTACTATCTGACCGCGTTTGTTGGCGAAGACGGGCGTACTCAGTATCGTACAGATATTTACAATTATGATCTCACCGCGCGATCCGGCGCACAAATTTTGCCAAAAGCCGAACAATTAATCAGGTAAATGAAGCAGTTCGGGAAAAATGATTGTCGTAAGTTATGGTGAATAAGGGGCAATATCGCTGTAAGCCGCGTATTCACTGGGGTTGGGCGCCTTGACGTACCCGGTTTTGCCAGTTAAGGTGCCCTTCGTGCGCTAAGCATATTACGATAAACATTGACCTGTAGACCTGATTATCATGGACAAATTTGACGCTAATCGCCGCAAACTGCTGGCGTTAGGTGGTGTTGCGCTCGGCGCAGCGGCCATCCTGCCGACGCCAGCATTTGCCACCCTCTCGACACCTCGTCCGCGAGTTTTAACGCTCAACAATCTCCATACTGGTGAGTCGCTAAAAGCGGAATTCTTCGATGGCAGAGGCTATATTCAGGATGAATTAGCAAGACTTAACCACTTTTTCCGTGATTACCGCGCGAATAAAATAAAAGCCATCGATCCAGGACTGTTTGATCAGCTTTTCCGCCTTCAGGGCCTGCTGGGTACCAGCAAGCCGGTGCAGCTTATTTCGGGTTATCGCTCGATTGATACCAATAATGAACTGCGCGCCCACAGTCGCGGGGTAGCGAAAAAAAGCTATCACACGAAGGGACAGGCAATGGATTTCCATATTGAAGGCGTTTCGTTAGCCAATATTCGCAAAGCTGCGTTATCTATGCGTGCAGGTGGTGTAGGATATTACCCCAGCAGCAACTTTGTACATATTGATACCGGTCCAGTTCGGCACTGGTAATAACGAAACACAGGAGCAGTATGAACTATCGTATTATTCCGGTTACGGCGTTCTCCCAGAATTGTTCATTAATCTGGTGTGAACAAACCAAACTGGCCGCGCTTGTCGATCCCGGCGGTGACGCTGAGAAGATCAAACAGGAAGTTGCAGACAGCGGTGTGACGCTGATGCAGATATTACTGACACATGGTCACCTTGACCATGTCGGCGCAGCGGCAGAACTGGCACAGCACTATGGTGTGCCGGTGATCGGTCCGGAAAAAGAAGATGAGTTCTGGCTGCAGGGTTTGCCAGCCCAAAGCCGCATGTTTGGCCTTGATGAGTGTCAACCTCTGACGCCCGATCGTTGGCTGAATGAAGGAGAGCGTGTGAACGTAGGGAATGTGACTTTACAGGTGTTGCATTGTCCTGGGCATACGCCAGGCCATATCGTCTTCTTTGATGACCAGTCCCGTCTGCTGATTTCCGGCGATGTGATTTTCAAAGGTGGCGTAGGACGCAGCGACTTTCCGCGTGGTGACCACGGGCAATTGATTCAGTCGATTAAACAGAAGTTATTGCCGCTGGGCGATGATGTGACGTTTATCCCTGGACACGGTCCGATGTCAACGCTGGGATATGAACGGCTCCATAACCCGTTCCTTCAGGATGAAATGCCTGTCTGGTAACCAGAATAAAAAAAGCCTGCATAATGCAGGCTTTTTTATGGGCGCAAATTACAGTACGGCGACAATCGCTTCGCACAGTGGTGCCATGTTGTCAGGCGTCATGCCTGCCACGTTCACGCGGCCAGACGCCACTGCGTACACACCGAACTCTTCACGCAGACGCAGAACCTGCTCTTTGGTCAGGCCGCTGAAAGAGAACATACCATTCTGTTTGATGATGAAACTGAAGTCGCGGTCAGCGCCTTTCTCAGCCAGGGTGTTCACAAACAGCAGGCGCATGCGCTGAATACGCTGACGCATGTCATTCAGCTCTTGTTCCCAGATGGCGCGCAGCGCATCGTTGCTCAGGATAGTGGCAACAACAGACGCACCATGTGCTGGTGGGTTAGAGTAGTTAGCGCGGATCACAGATTTCATCTGGCTGAATGCGCGATCGACGGTCTCTTCGTTTGCCGCTACCAGCGTACAGGCACCAACACGCTCATTGTACAGACCGAAGTTCTTGGAATAAGAGCTTGCGACAATCAGCTCCTGATGCACGGCTGCGAACGCGCGCAGGCCTTCTGCATCTTCTTCCAGACCACGGGCGAAGCCCTGGTAGGCAAAGTCAAACAGCGGCAGCCAGCCTTTTTCTACGGACAGCTTCGCCAGATGTTCCCACTGCTCAAGCGTCGGATCGATACCGGTTGGGTTATGGCAGCAACCGTGGAACAGCACCACGTCACCCGCCTGCGCTTCGCTCAGGCTCGCCAGCAGACCGTCAAAGTCGAGAGAGTGGTTTGCTGCGTCGTAGTAAGCGTATTCACGCACTTCCAGACCCGCAGAGTTAAAGACGCTCTTGTGGTTCGGCCAGCTTGGGTTGCTTACCCAGACACGCTTAACAGAGGTGTTTTTCGCAAGGAAATCCGCCGCCACGCGCAGCGCACCGGTACCGCCAGGGGTCTGTGCTGTACGGGCACGTTTGTCACTCACAATTGCGCTGCCTTTACCGAACAGCAGCTCCTGGGTGCAGCGACCAAATTCAGGGATACCATCAATACCGAGGTAGTTTTTGGTGGTTTCGTTTTCCAGCAGATACTGCTCAGCTTTCTTAACGCTGGTCAGTACCGGAGTTTTGCCGGTTTCATCTTTATATACACCAATACCCAGGTTGATTTTGCCAGGGCGGTCGTCGGCACGAAACAGATCGGCCAGGCCCAGAATAGGGTCGGCAGGAGCGGCGGTAATGTTCTCAAACATGACGAAGTTCCATTGTGATTACAGAAGTGAAATCCGCTATCAGGTTAACGGTAGATTTACAAAATGCCAACCGTTTGCGACGAAAAGCGTGCGGCTTTTCAAAAGTCGCCATTATTTTCTGTCAGGCATAAAAAAACAGGGCCGAAGCCCTGTTCATTAAGCATATAACAAAGTGGTGTTCTGATTAGAACTGGTAAACGATACCAACACCAGCCTGGTCGTCGGTAGACAGACCTGCAGCACGGGTGTAATCATTTTCATCCAGCAGGTTGAACTTGTACGCAGCGTAAACGTTCATGTTCTTGTTGAAGTAGTACCAGGTACCCACTTCGATGTATTTGAGCAGGTCAGCATCGCCACCAGCGAAAGTAGAACCGTTAGCAGTACGGGCGGTCAGGTCTTTACCTTTAGACTGCACGTAGCCCAGGGATGGACGCAGACCAAAGTCGAACTGGTATTGAACTACAGCTTCGAAGTTTTGTGATTTGTTCGCGAACTGGTCATCATTTTCGCGAGTCATGTTACGGGATTCACCGTACATTACAGATGCGTATACGTTGTTCGCATCATATTTCAGAGACGTTGCCCAACCTTCAGCACGTTCACCTTTACCGTCAGCAGACTGCTTAGTGGAACGGTCAGAGTTAGTGTATGCCGCAGTTACGTTGAAACCTTCTGCGAAGTCATAGCCCAGGGAGTAGCTACCGCCATCGCCGTTCTGGCGAGAAGTGGTGTGACCGTTTTCGTTTTTACCCTGGTACTGCAGGCCCAGTGCCAGACCATCAACCAGACCGAAGAAGTTGGAGTTACGGTAGGTAGCCAGACCGGTGCTACGGCCAGCCATGAAGTTATCTGTTGCGGCCAGTGAGTCGCCACCCCAGATAACCAGCATATCGGTTGAAGCCAGCGCATCATAGAATACGCCGTAGTTACGGCCGTAATCGAATGAACCGTATTCACCTGCTTTCAGACCAGCGAAAGCCAGACGGGTTTTAGTACCCTGAGAGCCTTCTGCGTTGGACGCGTCCATGTTGTATTCCCACTGGCCGTAACCGGTCAGTTGGTCGTTAACCTGGGTTTCACCTTTGAAACCGATACGGGCATAGGTGGTATCGTTGTTATTAGAATCACCGTTAGTCGTCCACTGGTGTTCGCCTACAGCTTTACCGTAGAAGTCCAGCTTGTTCGAATTCTTGTTATAGATTTCGGCAGCGTTAGCTGCACCAGCTACCAGCAGAGCAGGGATAACCACTGCCAGAATATTGCGCTTCATCATTATTTATTACCCTCATTGGTTTTTTTATGACACTCGCCACTGCCGTCAATAAATTCTGTCAATAAATATTTCCGGAACTATTGATGAGAGTTTGGTGTCTTTATGTATCTGACAGGCATCTTTCCATTCACCGAAGCGTTTCGCTAGCCTGAAAGTGCTACAATTCTCAAGATTAAGTAACCGAAAGAAAATATGTGTAACTAAATGTGTATTTTTCGGAACTTTGTGAACCACCTCAAACTTCAGAACTCCCTGGCGAATTAAGCGGCAGCATTTATTCTATATATATGAATTCCTTATAATTAATTTGGATAAAGGCAATTCATATAAACAGACGTTAAACGACTCGTTTTTTCTTATGATGCAATAAAGACATCTGGATGGCTGAAAAAGTGGTTGAAATTTGTGCTATTGCTTGAGGATGTAATAATCGCAATAAGAATGGAGTTTGTTTTTTGTGGCTGGATATTTCACGGAAACAATACGTAACAGGTAGTGGTTGTGACGGGGTGGTGGTTTAAAAATGCTGACTTTGAACTGACGTAAACTGACAATACAGAATAAAATAATGGCCAGCATTTGCTGGCCATTGATGTTTTTGTCGATTAGAAGCTGGCGTTACGTGGAGTACGTGGGAACGGAATAACATCACGTACGTTCTGAACACCGGTCACGTAGGCGATCAGACGCTCGAAGCCCAGACCAAAACCGGCGTGCGGAACGGTACCGTAACGGCGCAGATCGCGATACCAGCTGTAGTCAGCCGGATTGAGACCCATCTCTTCCATACGCGCGTCAAGTACGTCGAGACGCTCTTCACGCTGAGAACCGCCGATGATTTCACCAATGCCCGGCGCCAGTACGTCCATCGCTGCAACGGTTTTACCGTCTTCGTTAAGGCGCATATAGAAGGCCTTAATGTCTTTCGGGTAGTTTTTCACGACAACTGGTGCTTTGAAATGTTTCTCGGCCAGATAGCGTTCATGCTCAGACGCCAGGTCAACGCCCCAGTACACCGGGTTCTCAAACGTCTCACCGCATTTCTCAAGGATTGCTACCGCGTCGGTGTAATCCACCTGTGCAAAGTCAGCAGAAACGAAACGCTCCAGACGCGCTACAGCATCGCTGTCTACGCGCTCTGCGAAGAATTTCATGTCGTCAGGACGTTCTTCCAGGACCGCTTTGAAGACATACTTCAGCATCGCTTCCGCCAGACCAGCAACATCGTCCAGGTTGGCGAATGCCACTTCAGGCTCCAGCATCCAGAATTCCGCCAGGTGACGGCTGGTGTTGGAGTTTTCGGCGCGGAAGGTTGGACCAAAGGTGTAGATTTTTGACAGCGCACAAGCGTAGGTTTCACCGTTAAGCTGGCCAGAAACCGTCAGGAAAGCCTCTTTGCCGAAGAAGTCTTTGTCATAGTCCACTTTACCTTCTGGCGTACGCGGCAGGTTTTCCATGTCCAGCGTCGAGACGCGGAACATTTCACCTGCACCTTCAGTATCGGACGCGGTGATCAGCGGGGTAGACACCCAGAAATAACCTTGTTCATCGAAGAAACGATGCAGCGCCTGGGCCAGCGTATGACGCACACGCGCTACTGCACCAATCAGGTTGGTACGTGGGCGCAGGTGAGCGACTTCGCGCAGGTACTCAATGCTGTGACGTTTTGCCGCCATCGGATAAGTATCCGGATCTTCAACCCAGCCGGTCACTTCGATTGCGGATGCCTGAATTTCGAAACTCTGGCCCTGGCCCGGTGATGCCACAACGACACCGGTAACGATAACGGAACAACCCGTCGTCAGATGCAGAACGTCATCATTGTAATTGGGCAGAGAATTATTAATGACGGCCTGTACAGGATCAAAGCAGGAACCGTCATAGACGGCAAGGAAGGAGATGCCAGCTTTAGAATCTCGGCGGGTACGCACCCATCCGCGCACGGTGACTTCCTGGTCAACGGCGACACGGCCCTGGAGTACGTCGGCTACAGGCACAACGCTCATAATATTCTCTCTGTTAATAGTCGGAAAAAATAGACACTTGTCCACCCTTATCGGGGGATATCTATGTTACCTGCCATCTGCTATCAGACAAGTAAATTTCGCAGTCAAAAGAGAAGAATTGAGAAATAAATAAGGAGAGGGGAGCCATAAAGGCTCCCTTAAGCACTTAGCTGGCTTTTTTGATCTGGGGAAGATCGAACGCTTTACGTAGCGCGCGGACAAACGCTTTGTCATGGCAGATGGTTTTACCCGGGCTATCGGAGAGCTTCGCCACCGGCTTGCCATTACATTCCACCAGTTTTATAACAATATTCAGAGGTTTTACCTGAGGAATGTCGCAGGTCAAACGGGTACCAATCCCGAAGCTGAGGTTAACTCTGGTGTTGAACTGCCGATAGAGCTCAACAGCTTTCGGCAGGTCAAGATTATCGGAGAAGACCAGAACCTTGCTCATTGGATCAATACCCAGCTTTTCGTAGTGGGCAATAGCCTTCTCACCCCATTCAACCGGATCACCGGAATCATGACGTAACCCCTGATAGCGCTCAGCGAACTCGGGACCAAAATCGCGCAGGAAGGCATCCATCGTAATACAGTCGGTGAGGGCGATCCCCAGTTGATTCGGGTACTCCTCTAACCATGCGGCCAGTGCCGCGCGTTGGCTGTTAGCCAGGTCTGGGCTTATCTGCTGATGCGCCTGGAACCATTCATGAGCCTGGGTGCCCATAGGTGTCAGGTTAAGGCGACGGGCCAGATCGTAGTTGCTGGTGCCCACAAACCACGGTTCCTGCTGCAGACGCTTAACGATGGCATCCTGGACGTCGCGAGAAAAACGTCGACGGGTGCCAAAGTCCATCAGGCGGAAGCGGGACATATCCAGTCCTTCCGTCAGCGTGGTGAAGCCCGCGAGCTTGGTTTCCAGCGCGGCGACCGCTTGTTCAACACCGTTTTCCGGTGAACGGTAGCGGTGGGCCAGTTCACTGATCACCGCCAGAAGCGGCACTTCCCACATGATCACTTCCCGCCACGGACCTTCAAGACGAATATCCAGCTTACCGTTATCGTTAAGTACAGTGACCTGCTCTGGCTTATAGCGGAAGTTGCGCAGCCAGTTCAGGTAGTCGGCTTTGAAGAAAGGCAAGCCAGAAAGCCACTGATATTCATCGTCCTGCAACGTCAGATGCTGCATAGCATCGACCTGTTCACGAATAGCGTCTGCGTAGATACCGAGCAAGTCGTCGCCACGGCAGCGGAATTCGGCCGCGACATGAACGTCATAGTAATGGTGGAAAACGGCTTGCTGCATATGCAGTTTATACGCGTCGGTATCCAGCAACGTATGCAGAACAGGAGAAGCGAATTGAGTCATAGGTGCGCAGTAGCATCCTCTCACAGGAGCGTTTAGTACAATAAACAACTCCGGAGTATACCTTGTTTAGTGATTTATTGAACCCCGATCACAACATAAGCGCGTTTTATGGTCGAGGGCATTTTGTGCCCCATGTTATATAAATGTAGCAAAAAAGGGTTTTGTACCTGAAAAGATGAACATTCTGCATAGCGTGTTTTACACAACAGGAATATATTGAAACGTTACTCGACAAACGATGCATAAGGTTTTCTATGACACAACAGCCACAAGCCAAATACCGCCACGACTATCGTGCGCCGGAATACCTGATTAGCGATATCGATCTGACTTTTGACCTGGATGCCACTAAAACCGTTGTGACGGCGGTAAGCCAGGTGACGCGCCACAGCGCGACAGCTGTGCCGCTGCGTCTTGATGGTGAAGACCTGACGCTGGTTTCCCTGCATATTAATGATGAATCCTGGTCTGACTATAAAGAAGAAAACAACCAGCTGGTGATCGACAACCTGCCGGAACACTTTACGCTGCGCATCGTGAATGAAATCAGCCCGGCCGCCAACACGGCGCTGGAAGGACTTTACCAGTCTGGCGTGGCACTGTGCACTCAGTGTGAAGCGGAAGGTTTCCGTCACATTACGTGGTATCTCGATCGCCCGGATGTGCTGGCACGCTTCACAACGAAAATTATCGCCGATAAAACCCTCTACCCATTCCTGCTCTCCAACGGTAACCGTGTGGGCGAAGGCGAGCTGGAGAATGGCCGTCACTGGGTGCAATGGCAGGATCCGTTCCCGAAACCATGCTATCTGTTTGCGCTGGTGGCGGGTGATTTCGATGTGTTACGCGACACTTTCAAAACGCGCTCCGGCCGCGAGGTGGCACTGGAGCTGTTTGTTGACCGTGGCAACCTGGACCGTGCACCGTGGGCGATGACGTCGCTTATCAACTCCATGAAGTGGGACGAAGAGCGCTTTGGTCTCGAATATGATCTCGACATCTATATGATTGTGGCTGTCGATTTCTTCAACATGGGCGCGATGGAGAATAAGGGCCTTAACATCTTTAACTCTAAATACGTGCTGGCCCGCACTGATACTGCCACCGATAAAGATTATCTCGATATCGAACGTGTTATCGGTCACGAGTATTTCCATAACTGGACGGGTAACCGCGTCACGTGCCGCGACTGGTTCCAGTTGAGTCTGAAAGAGGGCCTGACCGTCTTCCGTGACCAGGAGTTCAGCTCCGATCTGGGTTCTCGTGCGGTTAACCGCATCAACAATGTGCGCACTATGCGTGGCCTGCAGTTTGCGGAAGATGCCAGCCCAATGGCGCACCCTATCCGCCCGGATAAAGTCATTGAGATGAACAACTTCTACACCCTGACAGTGTATGAAAAAGGTTCTGAAATTATCCGCATGATCCACACTCTACTGGGTGAAGAGAACTTCCAGAAAGGGATGCAGCTCTACTTCGAACGTCATGATGGCAGCGCGGCCACCTGCGACGATTTTGTTCAGGCGATGGAAGATGCCTCCAATGTGGATCTCTCTCACTTCCGCCGCTGGTACAGCCAGGCGGGTACACCGATTGTCACCGTCAAAGACGATTACAATCCGGAAACCGAACAGTACACCCTGACCATCAGTCAGCGCACGCCGCCAACGGCAGAGCAGGAAGAGAAATATCCGCTGCACATTCCGTTCAGTATTGAACTGTATGATAACGAAGGTAAAGTGATCCCACTGCAGAAGGGCGGCCATCCGGTGCATTCCGTGCTGAATGTAACCCAATCTGAGCAGACCTTTATCTTCGACAACGTTTACTTCCAGCCGGTGCCTGCGCTGCTTTGTGAATTCTCTGCGCCAGTGAAGCTGGAGTATAAATGGAGCGATCAGCAGTTGACGTTCCTGATGCGTCACGCGCGTAACGACTTCTCCCGTTGGGATGCCGCGCAAAGTCTGCTGGCGACTTACATCAAGCTGAATGTAAATCGCCATCAACAGGGGCAACCGCTGTCGCTGCCTGTCCATGTGGCTGACGCGTTCCGCGCAATCCTGCTGGATGAGAAGATTGATCCGGCTCTGGCGGCTGAAATCCTGACGCTACCATCGGCCAGTGAAATCGCCGAACTGTTTGACATCATCGACCCAATTGCCATCGTCGCGGTGCGTGAAGCGCTGACTCGCACGCTGGCGACCGAACTGGCAGATGAGTTCCTGGCTATTTTTAACGCCAATAAACTTGATGCTTATCGCGTAGAGCACGCAGACATTGGTAAGCGTTCTCTGCGTAATACTTGCCTGCGCTATCTGGCGTTTGGTGAAACCGAGCTGGCGAACACCCTGGTAAGCAAGCAGTATCACGAAGCGGATAACATGACAGACGCGCTGGCTGCCCTGGCTGCAAGCGTCGCCGCCGAACTGCCGTGCCGTGATGTGCTGATGCAGGAGTATGACGACAAGTGGCATCAGGATGGCCTGGTGATGGACAAATGGTTCATCCTACAGGCGACCAGCCCGGCGCAAGACGCACTCAGCAAAGTACGCAGCCTGCTGAAGCACCGTTCGTTCACCATGAGCAACCCGAACCGCGTACGTTCCCTGATTGGCGCGTTTGCCAGCAGTAACCCGGCTGCGTTCCACGCCGAAGACGGCAGCGGTTATGAGTTCATGGTGGAAATGCTGACTGAGCTGAACAGCCGTAACCCGCAGGTGGCGTCACGTCTGATCGAGCCGCTTATCCGTCTGAAACGCTACGATGCGAAGCGCCAGGCGAAAATGCGTGCTGCACTTGAGCAACTGAAAGGGCTGGAAAACTTGTCTGGCGATCTGTACGAGAAGATCGCTAAGGCACTGGCCTGATAGAAAGCTTTACCTGCCCTCTCCCGGTGGGAGAGGGCGGGGTGAGGGGTTCAGGCATTAGCCTTAACGCGCTGTATCTCTGTTTCCCCACGTTTCATCACCCGATCCAACACCTCCGCCTCCAGCTCCGCCAGTCTTGCTGATCCTACGCGGCGAGGACGCGCAATATCCACCGTCAGATCCAGACCCATTTTCCCTTCTTCTATCAGAAGCACGCGGTCGGCCATCGCTACCGCCTCAGATACGTCATGCGTCACCAGTAGCACCGTAAAGCCATGCTTCTGCCACAGGGAACCAATCAAATCCTGCATTTCGATTCGTGTCAGGGCGTCGAGTGCGCCGAGCGGCTCATCAAGCAACAACAGGCCCGGACGATGGATTAACGCCCGCGCCAGCGCTACGCGCTGCTTCTGCCCACCTGACAGCGTCGCAGGCCATTCATCCGCACGATTTTCCAGCCCTACAGCGGCAAGCGCCTTGCGGGCCTCATCTCGCCAGTTGCCTTTAAGCCCCAGCCCGACGTTATCAATTACCGTTTTCCAGGGAAGCAGGCGCGCATCCTGAAACATCATGCGGGTGTCGTTCTGAATATTCGCCAGCGGCGTTGTACCAGCAAGAATTTCTCCATCGTTGGGGGCCTCCAGTCCGGCTAACAGGCGTAACAGCGTACTCTTACCGCCGCCGCTGCGCCCGACAACGGCTACGAATTGTCCGGCAGGAATGTGCAAATCCAGCGCATTCAGAATGGTGTTTTCGCCATAGCGTTTGGTCACGCCGCTGAGCAGCAGCGGTGTACCCTGAGTCAGTCGGGCTGTGTTCATGCTTTCGCCTCCTGAGTGGTATAGGCCGGGTTCCAGCGCAGCCAGCTGCGCTCCAGCCACTGGGCGCTGACGTCGGCGAGTTTGCCGAGCAGGGCATAAAGGATGATCGCGACCACCACCACGTCCGTTTGCAGGAATTCGCGGGCGTTCATCGCCAGATAGCCAATGCCAGAGTTGGCTGAGATGGTTTCAGCCACTATCAATGTTAGCCACATCAGGCCGAGCGCAAAGCGCACCCCGACCATAATGGAGGGTAGGGCACCTGGCAGAATCACGTGGGTAAAAAGCGCGAAGCCTGATAAACCATAGCTGCGCGCCATCTCGACCAGACCGCGATCGATGTTACGGATCCCATGCCATGTATTGATGTAAATCGGGAACAGCGTACCCAGCGCCACGAGGAAAATCTTGGCGCTCTCATCAATACCAAACCACAAAATCACCAGCGGGATCAGCGCCAGATGCGGCACGTTGCGCAGCATCTGAATAGACGTATCCAGCAGCCGTTCACCCCAGCGGGAAAGACCGCTCACCAGACCCAGCACCAGCCCGATGCTGCCGCCGATGGAAAAACCAATCACCGCGCGCCAGGAACTGATCGCCAGATGTTGCCACAGTTCTCCGCTGACGCTCAGCGACCAGAACGCTTTTACGACGCCCTCCGGGGAGGGCAAAATGCGGCTCGACAGCCAGCCAGTAGACGACGCGAGCTGCCAGACAACCACAATACCAAGGGGCAAAAACCACGGGGTGGTACGCAGGAGCCATTTTTGTGAGGTGGCAGACATGGTCACTCCTTAGCTTTGCGCCGCTTTTCGTGGAATAAATTCGTTCGCCACGGCTTCGCCCTGAAGCTGGAGCGGTTGCGGCTGCGGAATTTCCGGGATGGCGACATCCAGATGGGGGAATAACAGCTCACCCACTTTGTACGCCTCTTCGAGATGCGGATAACCGGAGAGAATAAAGCTATCGATACCCAGGTCAGCGTATTCATTAATACGTGCTGCCACGGTCGCACCATCGCCAACCAGCGCCGTGCCCGCACCGCCACGAACCAGACCGACACCCGCCCACAGGTTTGGGCTGATCTCCAGGTTCTCGCGCTTGCCGTTGTGCAGGGATGCCATCCGGTGCTGTCCGACGGAGTCGGTTTTGGCAAACGCAGCCTGTGCTTTCGCGATGGTGGCATCATCCAGATGGGAGATGAGACGATCGGCCGTCTGCCAGGCTTCTTCGTTGGTCTCACGCACAATCACGTGCAGACGAATGCCAAAGCGCACTGTGCGACCATAGGCCGCGGCCTTAGCGCGCACCTGGGCGATTTTCTCTTTGACCAGCTCTGGCGGTTCGCCCCAGGTCAGATACAGATCAACCTGTTCTGCCGCAAGGTCCTGCGCCACGTCCGATGACCCTCCAAAATAGAGAGGAGGGCGTGGCTGTTGGACGGGCGGGAAGTAGAGTTTCGCGTCACGAACATGAATATGTTTACCTTCGAACGTCACGGTTTCACCTTCCAGCAGACGTCGCCAGACGCGAGTGAATTCGGCGGAGGCTTCATAGCGCTCAGTGTGATCGAGGAACACACCGTCACCCGCCAGCTCCTGCGGATCGCTGCCCGTAACAAGGTTAAACAGGGCGCGGCCGTTGGACAGTCTGTCCAGGGTTGCCGCCTGACGCGCCGCCACGGTGGGTGAGACGACGCTCGGACGCAATGCCACCAGGAACTTCAGACGCTGAGTCACCGGAATCATTGATGCAGCAACCAGCCAGGCATCTTCGCACGAGCGTCCGGTCGGGATCAGTACGCCAGTGAAACCGATACGGTCCGCTGCCTGCGCAATCTGTTGCAGATAGCCATGGTCAACCGGGCGTGAGCCCTCTTCCGTACCAAGATAGTGGCCATCACCATGGGTGGGTAAAAACCAGAAAAGATTCAGGCTCATGATTTTGTTCCTTCTTTACCGGCGGGCTGCCAGATACGTTCGCGAATATTCACCTGTTTTGGAACAAGGTGGTTTTGATAGAAGAGGTCGGCAGTTTGTTGCTGAAGTGCGGCGACGTGCGCGTCTACGGGTGTAATGGTGGTCGGCGGACGGTGGTTGAGATAGCTCGCGATCACCGGTTCAGGTAAGCCCATGGTTTTGGCCAGCAGGGCGATACCCTCCTGACGCTGGTTTTGCGTCAGTGCGTCGGCCTGAGTAAAGGTATTGAGGACGTCCTGCACGAAGGCACCGTATTTATCCGCATACGGTCTTGCTGCAAGATAGAACGAACCGGTCTGTTTCAGCGTGGTACCGTCTTTCAGCACGCGAACGCCGCCCTGTAGCAATGCAGCGGAATAGTAAGGATCCCAGATTGCCCAGGCATCAACGTTTTTCTGCTGAAACGCGGCGCGCGCGTCGGCAGGCGTCAGATAAACGGGTTGAATGTCGGTAAACTTGAGCCCGGCTTCTTGCAGAGCGCGCAGCAGCAAGTTGTGTGAGCTGGAGCCTTTCTGGAAAGCAACTTTATGCCCTTTAAGGTCGGAGACGCTTTTAATGTTGCTATTTTCAGGCACCAGGATCACTTCGGCCTTCGGTTTGGGCGGTTCAACGCCAACATAGAGCAGGTCTGCTCCCGCAGCCTGGGCGAATATCGGCGGAATATCGCCTGTGCTGCCCAAATCAATACTGCCAACGTTAAGCGCTTCCAGCATCTGCGGACCTGCCGGGAACTCAACCCAGGAGAATTTGGTGTCCGGGAAGCGTTTTTCCAGAAGCTGGTGGCTTTTTGCCAGCACCATGCTGACGCTGCCTTTCTGGTAACCAATGCGTAAGCTTTCAGGTGCAGTTTGCCCGGCATGGGCCAGCGACGTCAGCGCTATCAGTCCGGCCAGTCCAATACGGGTTACGGTTTTAAACATGGGCGACTCCTTGCGGATGACCAAACGCAGGTGCCTGGATATCCCTGCGATGCAGGGCATGCCAGAAGGTTTCCAGGGCGTTATCGAGGCGGGTTTGCAGATTGGGTGTAAAGTGCGGTTTATGTTGATAGTCAATGACCTGGGAGTCGTCCGCGAACACACCGTGAAGGATCTCCTGTGCTTTCAGGGCGTTCAGGACCGGCTTCAGGGCATAATCCACGGCCAGTAAATGCGCCACTGTGCCGCCGGTTGCCAGGGGCAGCACTACTTTGCCATCCAGCGCACGTTCAGGGAGCAGGTCAAGCAGGGTTTTCAGTGCCCCGGAAAAAGAGGCTTTATAAATGGGTGTCGCCACGATTAACCCATCAGCGCCTTTAAGCTGTTCAGTCAGGGTGTGAAGCGCCGGGCTGTCAAAACGGGCATAGAGCAAATCTTCAGGTTCGAAGTTATGCAGGTTCCAGTGGCACACTTCCACATCCAGGGCATTAAGTTTTTCACGGGCATATTCCAGCAGGGCGCTGGAGCGCGAAGGGAATCGTGGACTTCCGGCCAGAGTAATGACGCGCATACGTTCTCCTTATAACCAATTGTTTGCTTTTATCTAACATTCATAACAATTTTTAGGAGTGTGACACTGCGCGGTTATTCCACTAAATGATTTATCTGCAATTTAAATGCGAAAAAGTGCATAAGAAATGAGCCGGAAGGTAAACGATTGCGTTTTACGCTGATTTTTTGCCGCAGGTCAATTCCCTTTCGGCGTCGGATCGCCCATAATCCCCTCCCGGTTTGCACACCGGGAATCCAGGAGAGTTCATGTACTACCCCTTCGTTCGTAAAGCCCTTTTCCAGCTCGACCCTGAGCGCGCTCATGAATTTACATTCCAGCAATTACGTCGTATTACAGGAACGCCTCTGGTCGCTCTGGTGCGTCAAAATGTGCCGGAAAAACCTGTGCAATGCATGGGACTGACCTTTAAAAACCCGCTGGGTCTTGCGGCTGGTCTGGATAAAAATGGCGAGTGCATTGATGCCCTGGGCGCGATGGGCTTTGGATCTATCGAAATCGGTACTGTCACGCCGCGCCCACAGCCGGGAAATGACAAGCCGCGTCTGTTCCGTCTGGTCGAAGCCGAAGGCTTGATCAACCGCATGGGCTTTAATAACCTCGGTGTCGATCACCTCGTTGAGAATGTAAAAAAAGCCCATTTTGATGGTGTATTAGGTATCAATATTGGCAAAAATAAAGACACACCGGTAGAGCAGGGTAAAGATGACTATCTGATTTGTATGGAAAAAGTCTACGCCTATGCTGGTTATATTGCGGTGAATATTTCCTCGCCCAATACCCCGGGTCTGCGTTCTTTGCAATATGGTGAAGCGCTGGATGATCTTCTGAGTGCCATTAAAAATAAACAAAATGAGCTGCAGTCGATCCACCATAAATATGTTCCCGTCGCGGTTAAGATCGCCCCGGATCTTTCTGTCGAGGAATTGATCCAGGTTGCCGACAGTTTAGTTCGCCATAATATTGATGGTGTGATTGCGACCAATACCACTCTCGATCGCTCCCTGGTTCAGGGAATGAAAAACTGTGACGAAGCGGGTGGGTTAAGTGGACGTCCGGTACAATTAAAAAGCACCGAAATTATTCGTGCATTGTCAGCGGAATTAAAAGGTCGTTTACCGATTATCGGCGTCGGTGGTATCGACTCAGTGATTGCTGCGCGTGAGAAGATGGCGGCAGGTGCATCACTGGTGCAAATCTATTCCGGCTTTATTTTTAAAGGACCGCCGTTGATTAAAGAAATCGTTACTCATATCTAATCTTTTCTCTTAATCAGACAACCAGGGCTTTATTTCCGGCCCTGGTTGTTTTATATTCCGTCATTGTTGCTTATTTAGACATTATAGTCTTTTATTAAATGGTGTTAAAAACGAAGCGACGAGCAGGACATTTTTAGTACAGGACGTTTGGGACGGGAGAGAAACATGCGAATTAAACCTGACGATAACTGGCGCTGGTATTTTTGCGACGAGCATGACCGTATGATGCTCGATTTAGCCAATGGTATGTTGTTTCGTTCTCGTTTTGCCCGCCGAATGTTAACCCCGGACGCTTTTTCTCCGTCAGGATTCTGTGTTGATGATGCTGCGCTTTATTTCTCCTTTGAAGAAAAATGTCGCGATCTGATGCTCTCTAAAGAGCAGCGTGCCGAACTGGTATTAAATGCACTGGTGGCTATTCGTTTCCTGAAACCACAAATGCCAAAAAGCTGGCATTTCCTGCCGCATGGCATGAGCTGGACTCCAGCAACGGGCGATGCAGCCAGTGTCAATCTGAGTGATAGTGCAGAAGAGGTAAGCCTGCTGGTGGTTGAGCCTGGGGAAAATGCTGCGCTCTGTCTGCTGGCTCAGCCCGGCGTGACAATTGCCGGGCGGACGATGCAACTTGGGGATGCCATCAAAGTCATGAATGACAGGCTGAAACCCCAACTTCGTGTGGATTCTTTCAGCCTGGAACAGGCTGTTTAAGCTTCCAGTTGTACTGATGTTTTTGGGATACAGCTACAGCACAGAATTGTCCCGTCGTCTGCTATTGCGGATTTTTTCAGCGCACTGACTTCACCCTCAACCAGCTTGATTCGACAGCAGCCACAGATCCCCGCGCGACAGGAATACGGTATGCGGATCCCTGCTTGTTCCAGCTGTTCAAGTAAAACCTGCTGATTATTGCCCCGGATGATGTTGCCCTGCCAGTGAATATCTACTGATGAGCTGACCTGTGTCTCAAGGTCTACGAACTCGTCTTCCTGACCGGAGCCATATACTCTTGCGGGTCCACGGGCAAGAATTTCTACCTCATCACCGACACGGATCACGCCGCTGGAACGGGGGATCAGGTTCAGGCCAAAATCCACATCGCCATTGTCCTGCGCAGTGCGGAACGATTGCAGGGTTTTCAGCGGCTCTCCGGAAGGGTGCTTCTGGCCTTTTTCCGGGCTTACGGTGGTAAAAATACAGCGGCTGCATGGCTTCGCGACATCGAAAATCACACTGCCGATGCGAATCACTTTCCAGGTGTCTTCTTCCCAGGCTTCTGTACCGGTGACCACCAGATTGGGGCGAAATTGCTCCATCTGAACGCTGGCTTTACAACTGCGCTGCAGGTCGCGCAGGGAGGCTTCACTGGTCAGCAGGAAAGGAAAACCGTCCGCAAATGAGAGCGGAACTGCGTCGTGACGCTTCACGCGGCGCGTCAGCGACGGGCCTACCCAGCGTAACTGCACATCGCGCGAGAAGAAGCCGCTAAGCCAGCGGTTAATCTCGTCTGTGGCAATACGCGCGGTAAAATGATTGCCCCACACTTCTGTTGGCGCATCCACAGGCGCAAAATCAGCAAAGCGGATCACCACACTGGAACCATCCGGCGCGGTAAGATGCAAACCGTCATGAAGGGGGGAAGGGATAAAGCGAACCATCTGCGGGAACTGGCGTGCAGTAATGAACGTACCGTCAGGCTTGGTGATCATAAAGATACGATCGAAGGCAAATCCGCTCATGTCGGCAAGTGCGTGAGAAATGCCGATGCCGCGCATGGATTTCACCGGATGAATAAAAAGCCTGGATAACGTCGCCACTGCACACTCCCTCGAATGAAAATAAGCCTTCAACTTTATGACATACACGCCATATTAGCTATAATGCGCGACAATTTTCTAAGAGTAAAAGTGACGATATGAATTCTCTGTTTGCCAGTACGGCCCGTGGGCTGGAAGAGCTGTTAAAAACTGAACTGGAAGCCCTGGGTGCGCAAGAGTGCCAGGTAGTTCAGGGTGGTGTCCATTTTGAGGGCGACACGCGGCTTATTTACCAGAGCCTGATGTGGAGCCGTCTGGCGTCGCGCATCATGCTGCCGATGAAAGAGTGCAAGGTCTATAGCGACCTTGATCTCTATACCGGCGTACAGATGATCGACTGGACAGAGATCTTCACCCCTAATGCCACTTTTGCGGTGCATTTCAACGGCGTGAATGATGAGATCCGCAATAGCCAGTACGGTGCCCTGCGCGTTAAAGACGCCATTGTGGACTGCTTCACCCGTAAAAATAAGGAACGTCCGAACGTCGATCGCGAAAATCCGGATCTGCGTATTAATGTCTGGCTGAACGGCGACACCGCGAGCATCTCTCTGGATCTGAGCGGCGCAGGCCTCCACCTGCGCGGTTACCGCGACCGCACGGGTATGGCACCAATCAAAGAAACTCTCGCCGCAGCCATTGTGATGCGCTCCGGCTGGCTGCCGGGTACTCCGCTGCTGGACCCGATGTGTGGTTCCGGAACATTGCTGATTGAAGCTGCCATGTTGGCCACCGACCGCGCGCCGGGCCTGCACCGTGGTCACTGGGGTTTCAAGGGCTGGGCACAGCACGATGAAGCACTGTGGAAAGAGGTCAAAGACGACGCACAGACCCGTGCGCGTAAGGGCCTGGCGGAATACACCTCCCATTTCTATGGTTCGGACAGCGACCCGCGCGTAATTGAACGTGCTCGCAGCAACGCCCGTCGCGCCGGTATTGGCGAGCTGGTCACTTTCGAAGTGAAAGACGTGGCGAACCTGACCAACCCGCTGCCAAAAGGTCCCTACGGTACCGTTATCAGTAACCCGCCATACGGTGAGCGTCTGGACAGCGAGCCAGCGCTGATTGCCCTGCACAGCCTGCTGGGTCGCAATATGAAAGATTACTTTGGCGGCTGGAATCTCTCCCTGTTCAGCGCTTCACCTGAATTGCTGAGTTGCCTGCAGTTACGTGCCGATCGCCAGTTTAAGGCGAAAAACGGCCCGCTGGACTGTGTGCAGAAAAACTACCACCTGGCAGAGAAAGCAGCGGACAGTAAGCCATCCGGCGTGGCGGAAGATTACGCCAACCGTCTGCGCAAGAATCTGAAGAAATTCGAGAAATGGGCGAAGCAGGAAGGTATTGAATGCTACCGCCTGTACGATGCTGATCTGCCGGAATACAACGTGGCGGTTGACCGCTACGCGGACTGGGTGGTGATTCAGGAATACGCTCCACCGAAAACCATTGATGCGCAAAAAGCGCGTCAGCGTATGCTGGACGTCATTGCGGCAACCATCGCCGTGCTGGGTATTGCGCCAAACAAACTGGTGCTGAAAACCCGTGAGCGTCAGAAAGGCAAAAACCAGTACCAGAAAATGGGTGAGAAGGGCGACTTCATTGAAGTGGGCGAATACAACGCTCGTCTGTGGGTTAACCTGACTGATTATCTTGATACCGGTCTGTTCCTTGACCACCGTATCGCCCGCCGCATGCTCGGACAGATGAGCAAAGGCAAAGATTTCCTCAACCTGTTCTCCTACACCGGCAGCGCCAGCGTGCATGCGGGTCTGGGTGGCGCGCGGAGCACGACCACGGTGGATATGTCCCGTACATATCTGGAGTGGGCGGAGCGTAACCTGCGTCTTAACGGCCTCACCGGGCGTCAGCATCGTTTGATGCAGGCCGATGTGCTGGGCTGGTTGCGTGACACCAATGAACAGTTCGATCTGATCTTTATCGATCCGCCAACCTTCTCCAACTCCAAGCGTATGGAAGATAGCTTTGATGTACAACGCGATCACCTGCGCCTGATGACCGACCTGAAGCGCCTCCTGCGTAAAGGCGGCACCATTATGTTCTCGAACAACAAACGCGGCTTCCGTATGGATCATGACGGCTTAGCAGCCCTGGGGCTAAAAGCACAAGAAATCAGCCAAAAAACGCTGTCTCAGGATTTCGCCCGTAACCGTCAAATCCATAACTGCTGGTTGATTACCGCGGCCTGAAAGGAAAAATAAATGTCTTTAATTAGTATGCACGGTGCGTGGCTCTCTTTCAGCGACTCACCGCTTCTCGATAATGCAGAACTGCACATCGAAGATAACGAGCGTGTCTGTCTGGTGGGCCGTAATGGCGCAGGTAAATCCACGTTGATGAAAATCCTGAACCGTGAACAGGGTCTGGATGACGGCCGTATTGTTTACGAGCAGGATCTTATCGTTTCCCGCCTGCAACAGGATCCGCCGCGTCATGTGACCGGTAGCGTTTACGATTTCGTGGCTGAAGGTATTTCTGAGCAGGCTGAATACCTGAAGCGTTATCACGAGATCTCCCATCTGGTGATGACTGACCCGAGCGATAAGAATCTCAACGAACTGGCGAAAGTGCAGGAGATGCTCGATCACCACGGTCTGTGGCAGCTGGAAAACCGCATTAATGAAGTGCTGGCTCAGCTCGGTCTGGAAGCCGATATGGAGTTGTCAGCGCTCTCCGGCGGCTGGCTGCGTAAAGCGGCTCTGGGCCGTGCGCTGGTCAGTGGGCCGAAGGTTCTGCTACTGGACGAACCGACGAACCACCTGGATATCGAAGCGATTGACTGGCTGGAAGGGTTCCTGAAAACCTTCAGCGGCACCATCATCTTTATCTCTCACGACCGTTCGTTTATTCGCAACATGGCGACGCGCATTGTCGATCTCGATCGCGGCAAGCTGGTTACCTATCCTGGCGATTACGATACCTATCTGCTGGAAAAAGAAGAAAACCTGCGCGTGGAAGAGCTGCAGAATGCGGAGTTTGACCGCAAGCTGGCGCAGGAAGAAGTCTGGATCCGTCAGGGCATCAAAGCCCGTCGTACACGTAACGAAGGTCGCGTTCGTGCGCTGAAGGCGATGCGCCGTGAGCGTAGCGAGCGCCGCGAAGTGATGGGCAGCGCCAAAATGCAGGTGGAAGAGGCGTCCCGTTCCGGCAAGATTGTCTTCGAAATGGAAAACGTTAACTATCAGGTTGACGGTAAAGTGCTGGTGAAAGACTTCTCGGCGCAAGTTCAGCGTGGTGACAAAATTGCACTGATTGGTCCGAACGGTTGCGGCAAAACCACGCTGTTGAAACTGATGCTGGGCCAATTGCAGGCTGACAGCGGTCGTATCCACTGCGGCACCAAGCTTGAAGTGGCCTACTTCGATCAGCACCGCGCAGAGCTGGATCCGGACAGAACGGTGATGGATAACCTCGCTGAAGGTAAGCAAGAGGTGATGGTAAATGGCAAGCCGCGCCATGTGCTGGGCTACCTGCAGGACTTCCTGTTCCATCCGAAACGTGCGATGACGCCGGTACGTGCGCTGTCAGGCGGTGAGCGCAATCGTCTTCTGCTGGCACGTCTGTTCCTGAAACCAAGTAACCTGTTGATTCTCGATGAACCGACGAACGACCTGGATGTCGAAACCCTGGAATTGCTGGAAGAACTGATCGACGGTTATCAGGGGACGGTGATGCTGGTTAGCCACGATCGTCAATTCGTGGATAACACCGTGACCGAGTGCTGGATCTTCGAAGGTGAAGGGCGAATTGGTCAGTATGTGGGCGGTTATCACGATGCAAAAGGGCAGCAGTCGCAGTCTCTGGCGCAGAAACAGTCAAAGTCCAAAATAAGTTCTGAACCTGCTGTAACAAAAGCAGAAACTGTCAAGAAAAGCTCGGCTAAACTAAGCTATAACCTGCAGCGCGAACTGGAGGGGCTACCGCAGCGTCTGGAAGAGCTGGAGGCCGCGCTTGAAGATCTGCAAGCTCAGGTTGCTGATGCGACATTCTTTACCCAATCGCACGACTATACTCAGAAAATACTGGCTGAACTGTCCGCGGCTGAAAAGGCCCTGGAAGAAGCATTTGAGCGCTGGGAGTACCTTGAGTCTCTGAAAAACGGCGCATAAACAGGGATAACATATGTGTGACCAGCACCATGCCGACAGGCATATATTATGCTCGCAATGCGATATGCTCGTGGCGTTGCCAGAGCTTGGTCACGGACATAAAGCGCTGTGTCCACGTTGCGGCGCAACGTTGACAACCGAGTGGGACGCGCCGCGGCAGCGTCCCACTGCTTACGCTCTGGCAGCATTGTTCATGCTGCTACTCTCCAATCTTTTCCCGTTTATCTATATGAAAGTGGGCGGGATCACCAGCCAGGTGGATTTACTTGAGATCCCGGGCGTCATGTTTTCGGAAGACTATGCCAGCCTCGGCACCTTCTTCCTTCTGTTTGTGCAGATCGTCCCGGCCTTTTGTCTGGTTGTCATCCTTTTGCTGGTCAACCGGGTAAAAATGCCTGCTGCGCTGAAAATCAAACTGGCGCGTATCCTGTTTCAGCTTAAAAGCTGGGGGATGGCCGAGATTTTTCTGGCGGGCATTCTGGTCAGCTTCGTGAAGCTGATGGCATACGGTGACGTAGGGATTGGCAGCAGTTTTATTCCGTGGTGTCTGTACTGTGTACTGCAACTGCGCGCATTCCAGTGCGTGGACAGGCGTTGGGCATGGGACGATATCGCTCCGGCCCCCACCCTTGCTCAGACGGTAAAGGTCGGCGTACCGGGGATCCGTCAGGGTCTACGCTCTTGCTCCTGCTGTACAGCCGTGCTGCCTGCCGATCTGGACGTCTGTCCGCGCTGTGGAACGAAAGGTCATTTACGACGTAAAAACAGCCTGCAGTGGACGATGGCTCTACTGGTGACCTCTGTCATGCTGTATCTGCCAGCCAATATCTTGCCGATTATGATCACCGATTTGCTGGGCGACAAAATGCCCTCGACGATTCTGGCCGGGGTGATATTGCTGTGGGGTGAAGGTTCGTATCCGGTCGCCGGTGTAATCTTTATCGCCAGTATTATGGTGCCAACCCTGAAAATGATCGCTATCGCCTGGCTCTGTTGGGATGCAAAAGGTCACGGTAAACGCGACAGCGAACGCATGCACCTGATTTATGAAGTGGTCGAGTTTGTTGGACGCTGGTCAATGATTGACGTGTTTGTTATTGCCGTTCTCTCTGCACTGGTGCGGATGGGCGGATTGATGAGTATTTATCCCGCGATGGGGGCATTAATGTTTGCACTGGTCGTGATTATGACTATGTTTGCGGCCATGACCTTCGACCCTCGTTTATCGTGGGATCGTGAGCCTGAATCAAGCCATGAGGAAGAGTAAGAGCATGGAAAATAAGAGTGGAGAGGCGAAAGTGCAGAAGGTCAAGAACTGGTCACCGGTGTGGATTTTCCCCATCGTGACGGCGCTGATCGGGGCATGGATCCTGTTTTATCACTACAGCCATCAGGGGCCGGAAGTGACGCTGATTACCACCAATGCCGAGGGGATTGAGGGCGGTAAAACGACCATCAAGAGCCGCAGCGTGGATGTGGGTGTGGTTGAAAGCGCAACCCTGACCGATGATTTAACGCATGTGGAAATCAAGGCGCGCCTCAATGCTGGCATGGAAAAACTGCTGCATGGCGACTCGGTGTTTTGGGTGGTTAAGCCTCAGGTGGGGCGTGAGGGGATTAGCGGGTTAGGAACGTTGTTGTCGGGTGCCTATATTGAGTTGCAACCTGGCGCTAAGGGTAACCAGCCAGCCAAATATCAGCTTCTGGATTCACCGCCGCTTGCACCGCCTGATGCCAAGGGCATCCGCGTGATCCTCGACAGCAAAAAAGCAGGTCAGCTCACGGCGGGTGATCCGGTGTTGTTCCGTGGTTACCGCGTCGGCTCGGTTGAAACCAGTACTTTTGATCCTCAAAAACGCACCATCAGCTATCAGCTGTTTATTAATGCGCCAAATGATCGACTGGTTACCAGCAATGTTCGCTTCTGGAAGGACAGCGGGATCGCGGTTGATCTCACCTCAGCAGGTATGCGCGTTGAAATGGGGTCTCTGACGACGCTGTTTGGTGGTGGCGTAAGCTTTGATGTGCCAGAAGGGTTGGATCTGGGTCAACCGGTTGCCGAGAAAACGGCATTCAGGCTCTTTGACGATCAAAAAAGCATTCAGGACGCGCTCTATACCGATCACATCGACTACCTGATGTTCTTCAAAGATTCCGTTCGCGGTCTGCAGCCGGGTGCGCCTGTAGAATTCCGTGGTATCCGCTTGGGTACGGTAGGACAAGTACCGTTCTTTGTGCCGGGCCTCAAGCAGATGCTGGATGATGATTACCGCATCCCGGTGTTGATTCGCATCGAACCGGAACGTCTGCTCAACCAGATTGGTGGGGAGCAGGATATTGGAGAGCATATTACCACTCTGATGAATCGTGGTCTGCGTGGGTCGCTGAAAACCGGTAACCTGGTGACTGGCGCACTCTATGTGGATATGGACTTCTATCCAAAAGCACCGCCATTTACCGGTATTCATGAATTTGGTGGTTACAAGATCATCCCAACGGTGAGTAGCGGTTTGGCCCAGATTCAGCAGCGTCTGATGGATACCCTGGACAAGATCAACAACCTGCCACTGAATCCGATGATTGAAGCGGCGACAGGCTCGTTGCATCAGAGTCAGGAGACAATGCGACGTCTGCAAGCCACGCTGGATAACATCAACAAGATCACGGCGAGCCAGAGCATGCAGCAGCTGCCACAGGATATGCAGAAAACGCTGCGTGAGCTGAACCGCAGTATGCAGGGCTTCCAGCCGGGTTCTGCGGCTTACAACAAGATGGTGGCTGATATGCAGCGCCTTGATCAGGTCTTACGTGAACTGCAACCAGTGCTGAAGACGCTCAATGAGAAGAGCAACGCGCTGGTGTTCGAAGCGAAAGATAAAAAGGATCCTGAGCCTAAGAGGGCAAAAGAATGAATAAGTGGCTATTGATGGTTGGTGCTCTGCTGTTAACGGCGTGCAGTTCAGGGGTAGATAATAAAAGCTACTATCAGTTGCCTGTGGCGACCCACAGCGGCGGGCAAAGCACGGCGAGTCAGGGAAACCGTCAGCTGTGGGTTGAGCAGGTTGCCGTGCCGGATTATCTGGCAGGAAACGGCGTGGTCTATCAGACCAGTGACGTTAAATACGTGATTGCGACCAACAATCTGTGGGCCAGCCCGCTGGATCAGCAACTGCGCAACACGCTGGTGGCCAATCTGGGCAGCCAGCTTCCGGGCTGGGTTGTCGCTTCGCAGCCGCTGGGTAACGGTCAAGATACGCTGAACGTCACCGTAACAGGCTTCCACGGCCGTTATGACGGTGCGGTGGTGATCAGCGGTGAGTGGCTGCTGAATCATCAGGGGCAGCTGATTAAGCGTCCTTTCCATCTGGAGCTAAAGCAGCAGAAAGATGGCTATGACGAAATGGTGAAAGTCCTGGCTCAGGGTTGGGCACAGGAGTCGGCCAGTATTGCCAGGGAAATTTCCCGGCTGCCATAAGTAAAATTCATCGTCAAAAACCGCAATCGGTCTGCCACTGATTGCGGTTTTTTTTCGTTTTCACTTCAGGTTGTTACTTGTGCCGGGTCACAATTTTTGTACAAATGATCTTCCAGCTAGCTCACAAATATGACACCCGTATGAATTTTGAACATTGACGCTGCGACTAATTCGGGGTATTCGTTATCTGTGCCTGTGCATTTGTGCAGACACTGTTTTCTTTCCACCAGACAAAAGAATGAGGGAAACGAGGCATGAAGAGACAGAAACGAGATCGCCTGGAACGGGCTCATCAACGTGGTTATCAGGCCGGCATCGCTGGACGTTCTAAAGAAATGTGTCCTTATCAGACGATAAACCAAAGGTCACAATGGCTTGGAGGTTGGCGAGAAGCCATCGGCGACAGGGCACTCATAGCCTGATAACGTCTCTTTAAAAAAAGAAACCTCCGCAATGCGGAGGTTTCGCCTTTTTGAGATTGCGAAAAGCAATATCAGAACGCGGAAGTGTCCTGGAACAGACCCACTTTCAGGTCGCTCGCGCTATAGATCAGGCGATCATCGACCAGCACTTCGCCATCCGCCAGGCCCATAATCAGGCGACGGTTAACAATGCGCTTGAAGTGAATACGATAGGTCACTTTCTTCGCAGTAGGCAGAACCTGACCGGTGAATTTCACTTCGCCTACACCCAGTGCGCGGCCTTTACCTTCACCACCCAGCCAGCCCAGATAGAAGCCAACCAGCTGCCACATTGCATCCAGGCCCAGACAGCCAGGCATTACCGGATCGCCAATAAAGTGGCAACCGAAGAACCACAGGTCCGGATTGATATCGAGTTCTGCTTCTACGTAACCCTTATCGAAGTTGCCGCCGGTTTCGGTCATTTTCACGACACGGTCCATCATCAGCATGTTCGGGGCCGGTAACTGTGGGCCTTTCGCACCAAACAGTTCACCGCGACCAGAGGCAAGAAGATCTTCTTTTGTATAGGATTCGCGTTTATCTACCATGTTCTCAGTAAGCCTTATTTTAGTGAAGGACGCAGGATAGCTAACACGTGTACGCTGAACAAGTCCGATCAGTTCGAACCAAACCAGCCCAACCAGCGTAACGGCCATGGATAACGATGACGAGCATCCTGCTGTGTCGCCTGAGCAATGCGCTCCTGAATAGTCTGCATCAGGGTGGTTTGCCCTTCGCCATCCCATACCAGGTTTGTCAGTAAGGGTAGTGCATCCTCAATCCCTTCGATGGCCCAGATGGCGAATTGCTCTTGCTCCACCGCATCCAGAATATCCTGACTGAGGCTCAAATGGCGTGCATTGGGAGCAGGAATAATCACCCCCTGTTTGCCATTTAAACCGCGCTGCTGACAGATAGAGAAGAAGCCTTCAATTTTTTCATTGAGGCCTCCCACTGGCTGGGCACGACCAAATTGGTCCACCGAACCGGTGATCGCGATGTTCTGATTGATGGGCACTTCGGCCAGAGCGCTGATTAGGGCGCACAGTTCTGCCATAGAGGCGCTATCACCATCGACTTCGCTGTAGGACTGCTCAAACGTCAGTGAGGCGGAGAAGGGGATCTGTTGCTCGAGCTGCAGCTCTGACATCAAAAACGCCTGCATGATCATCATGCCTTTCGCGTGAATGTTTCCGCCCAGCTCGGCTTTCCGTTCGATATCGGTGAACTCGCCATCGCCAATATGGACAACGCAGCTGATACGGGACGGTTCGCCGAAAGCGCGCGGATGGCCAGGAAATTCAATCACCGACAGGGCGTTGATCTGTCCGACGCGTTCGCCTTCGGTCTCGACCAGAATTTGTTCCAGCAGAATTTCATCCTGCATACGGTCAGCAAGATAGCCTTCTCGCCACTCACGCTGAGCCAGCATCTGTGTGAGCTGTTCTCCGGTGAACGTACCGTTACCGCTGATCACACCCACTTCACGCAGCTGTTTGCTGATCCAGAGTGGACAGAGGGGCAGCGTTTCCTGGTCACCGGTATAGCGCACCGCTTCGCGAATCAAGCCTGGCCACGCGTCAGCCGCAGGTGTTGGCAGCGAAAAACGTTCAGCAACCGCCATTACCCACTGGCACCACTGCGCCATATCGTCGGCATCGGCAATCTGGATGTTGTCTTCGTACTCGCTGTAGACTGCCTGCTCAGCCAGTTCCGGTTCCATTTCCTGGAAGTCAGCCAGAGATTCGCGGTCACCCGTCAGCACGACGGTCAGCGACAGAGGCATAGAGGGAACAGAGACAGGCAGAGGACGGGACTCATCGTAGCCGACCCAGTCAAAACGTTGCTGGTTCACAATCGTTTTCAGACGCATCCACAATAGCGGCTGCGAGAGTAGGGTACGCAGTGAGATGATAAGCACACCGCCATTTGCGCGATGTACCAGCCCCGGTTGCAGCGAAAGTTCACCATTAAACTGGCGCAGACAACCAAAGAGTTGTTCAGCCTCGACCCAGTTAGCGGTAATCACTTCACCTTTAACGGCAAAACGTCCATCAGCCTGAGCTGCTGGTTCGAAAGTGACATCATGTCCCGCGATACGATATTCGCCGCCAAAGACTGCATTCGCTTCCGGCTGCAACTGGCGCATGGCGTCCCCAAGAAGCGTCAGGTATTCCGCTTCTTCCGGGGCTTTAAGCAGCATGAAGGGCGCTGTTGCCCATGGGCTTAACACCTGCTCCAGCGCATAATGCAAACGTGGTTGCGTATCGCTAAGGATGAATTCGTGTTCTTTTGCGAGATCTGGCTGTGCAAACAGTTCCTGATAACTCTCGGTATCCGGAACAAGGTCACGCCATGCAAGTTTCGTAATGGTCAAAGTTGATGTTTTTTAGTCAGATGTAAAAGCGTGGAGTATACCGTAAGCGAGGGGGACTACCCAAGCAGGATTGGGGATTTCGACAGGGGGATTGCCTACATTCACTCACAGATATGATTTCTTTTCAGCAGATTGCTAAAAAACTGATATTCTGAACAGAGTTACGTGGTAACACTGAGATCGCAATGAAATATCAACAACTGGAAAATCTCGAAAGCGGCTGGAAATGGAAGTACCTGGTCAAAAAGCACCGTGAAGGGGAGTTGATCACCTGCTACATCGAAGCCAGCGCTGCGCAAGAAGCCGTGGATATTTTGCTGACCCTCGAAAATGAACCGGTACAGGTTAACGGCTGGATTGAGAAGCACATCAATCCTGCGTTGTTAAACCGAATGAAGCAAACTATCCGCGCGCGACGCAAACGACATTTTAATGCGGAGCATCAACATACTCGCAAAAAATCAATCGACCTTGAGTTCGTGGTCTGGCAGCGCCTGGCGGGGCTGGCACAACGGCGTGGTAAAACGCTGTCGGAAACGATCGTGCAGTTGATTGAGGATGCCGAGCATAAAGAGAAGTACGCCAACCAGATGTCGACGCTGAAGAACGATCTTCAGGCATTGTTGGGCAAAAAATAGACTTTTGTTTTCTTCAGACAATAAAAAACCCCGCATTGCGGGGTTTTTTTATAAGACGATAACTTATGCCGCTGGCTGAGTTACAACGTCTTTGATGCCTTTAACTTCGATCTCAACGCGACGATCTGGAGCCAGGCAGTCGATCAGTGCAGCGCGAGCTTTCACGTTGTCACAGGTGTTGCCAGTAACTGGGTTAGATTCGCCCATACCACGTGGGGAGATCTTGTTAGCTGGGATACCTTTAGAGATCAGGTAATCAACAACAGACTGAGCACGTTTCTCAGACAGTTTCTGGTTGTAAGCGTCAGAACCGATACGGTCGGTGAAGCCCAGAACCACTACAGAACCATCTTTAGGATCCAGGTTGCTCAGCTGAGAGTACAGCTGATCCAGTGCCTGCTGGCCTTCTGGTTTCAGAGTTGCTTTGTTGAAGTTGAACAGAACGTCAGACTTCAGAGTGAAGTGCTTGGTCTGTACTTCTGGAGCTGGAGCCGGCGCTGGAGCAACAACTGGTGCTGCTTCTTCCTGCTGGCCGAAACGGTAGGAAACACCTACGCTCAGCATGCCGTTGTCTGGACGAACACCAACGGTACCTGCGTCGCCGATGTTGTTAACCCACTGGTATTCCAGACGGGTAGCGATGTCACGGGTCATAGCCCACTCAACGCCACCAGCGAATACTGGGGAAACACCGGTGTCATGGTCGTCGCCAGCGATGCTGTTGCTGGAGTCAGCGCGCCATACCATGCCGCCCAGACGGGTGTACACGTCCAGATCGTCAGTTACTGGGTAACCCAGTTTAGCGGTCAGCTGAACGCCCTGTGCTTTGAAAGCGCCGTTTACGGTGTCGCCTTTGTATGGCATACGACCTAACCAGTCGTAACCCATTTCAAAACCAACATACGGGTTAACCTGATAGCCACCGAACGCACCTGCACCAAGCTGGCTCTCGTGAGTCGGACCATCGTTGTTCAGTTTGCTGTTGTACCAGCCAGTGTCGTGGAACTGAGACCAGCCCAGTTTACCACCTGCATACCAGGTATTATCTTTCGGAGC